>CAMYZQ010000037.1 GCA_947303895.1 uncultured Bacillota bacterium
ATTCATATGGAATAGGGTATATGTATTGAGTTTCTTTCATTGTTTGATGGAAACCTGTATCAAAACATACTACTGACTTAACACCTGGAAGTATTTCATTAACAGCTTCAATACCAGCTATAGCAGCAGGATTATGAAGAGGTGCTAAATGAATAACATCCTTTAAACCATTAACAACTTCTTCAGTTACAAGTTGTGGTTTAATAAACTTACTACCACCATGAACAATTCTATGTCCAACAGCGTTAATTTCTTTTTCTCCTTTTAAAACTAATTCATTTAATTTTTCAATAATGAACTCTAATGCTTCAGTATGATTTTTAGCAGGATGTTCAAATTTTTCCTTATTACCATCATACTTAATTCCTAAAAATGATTGTGCTTCATCACCAATTCTTTCAAAATTTCCAGATCCTAATACTTCTTTAGTATTTGTATCAATAACTTGGAACTTTAAAGAAGATGAACCAGCATTTAATACTAATATATTCATAATTTCCTCCTAATAACTCCCATATTTTAGCATATATTTACAACGTTTACAATAAATATGTAAAACTATTTATATTTATGTTATAATTATTAAAGGAAGTGATTTAAATGATTCAAAGACCAAAAGGTACATATGATGTATATGGTTCTTTAGCTAAAAAACAAGACTACGTAAAAAGAATGTTTGGAGCAGTTTGTGAAAGTTATAACTTTGGTTATATTGAAACTCCAATATTTGAAAGATCTGAATTATTCCATAGAGGTGTTGGTGAAACTACCGATATAGTTACTAAAGAAACATATGACTTTCAAGATAAAGGTGGAAGAGATATAACACTTAGACCAGAAGGAACTGCTTCTGTTGCTAGATGTGTTATTGAAGATAAATTATATACTGAACTACCTAGAAAGTTTTATTATATAGGTCAAATGTTTAGATATGAAAGACCTCAAAAAGGTAGATATAGAGAACTTAGACAAATGGGAGTAGAGTTATATGGTTCTTCTGAACCTATAGCAGATGCTGAAGTTATCTCACTAGGAAAGAATTTCTTAGATGAACTAGGAATTGAAACTAAAGTAATTATTAATTATCTTGGTGGAGTAGAAACTAGAAAGAAATATAGAGAAGCTTTAATAAAACACTTTGAAGCAAATATAGATGAATTTTGTGAAGACTGCAAGGAAAGACTTTATAAGAATCCTTTAAGAATACTTGATTGTAAAGTAGATAATAATAACTCTTTAATGGAAAGTGCTCCAAGTATATTAGATTACTTATCAGAAGAAGAATCTGAAAACTTTGTTAAGATTCAAGAATATCTAAGATATTTAAATATAGACTTTGAAGTAGATACAAGACTAGTTAGAGGACTTGATTATTATAATAATATAGTATTTGAATTTAAGACTTTAGATGATGAATTTGGATCTGTTGGAGCAGGTGGTAGATATGATGGGCTTACTGCTTCACTTGATGGTCCTAGCGTTCCATCTGTAGGATTTGCATTTGGTTTAGATAGACTTGTAGATGTAATGAATAGAGATAATATAGAAGTAGAAAATAGTAATATAGATTTATATATTATGAATGTTACTGAAAATGAATTAATGTATTCATATAATCTAGCACAAGACTTAAGAATGTGTGGATTTAAAGTAGATATAGATTTACTAAATAAGAGTATGAAAGCTAAATTTAAAGAAGTAGATAGACTTAATCCAAAATATATAATTATTATAGGTGAAGAAGAAGTTAAAACTGGTGTTTTAACAGTTAAAGATAACTTAACTAAAGAAGAACAAAAGATTGAATCTACTGAATTATTAGATTTCTTAAATGTAAACTTATAATAATAAAAACCATAAATAAATATTTATGGTTTTTTTATGTTATAATTATTATAATAGGTGATAAAAATGAATGAAGTTGAAGAACTAAGTATTGAACAAAGTCTAGAAAAATGGCCTGAACTTAAACGATTTATTGATTATGATTTTTTTATTACTAAAGATGATCATGAGAGAATAAAAGAAGGGGGATTGATTAATGTTGATGAAGACGGTGGAGTATACATTGAGTTCATAAAAAATATACTTAGTAATAGTTTATATTTTGAATATGCCTCTAGACAATTTAGAGGAGATATAGATTGTTTTTCTATAACCTATATTAAAAACGGTGATGAATGTGGTAAAATTGGATATCCTAAGCTTGTTATTATAAAAGCAATAGATGAATTAGTAACAAAAGGTGAAATTGCTCTTATTGGTGTAGAGAAGGAAAGATATGACTATTTAAAAGAATTTACTTCTTATGATAAATTTATAGATGAAATTAAAGATAGCATTTTTAATATTAAAATGGATGAAAAAGAATATTCTATTCCCGTTAGAGAAATAGTTGCTTTTATGGGTTTACCAGGTGAAGATTATGAAAAGATTTGTGAACAAGACACTTATAATGGTATTCCAATCGAATACTTTGCTTATGCAGCGAGAAAGTATATTAGTTCAAACAAAATACTAGAAAATATAGCAGTATCAGATTTATTTAAAAGTAGATATACAGCATTAACAGAATATAAAGATATAGATTTTCAAGCAATTAATAAATTTTTAACTACAACTGATACTATTTATGAAAAAGTTTTATTAGATTCTGATTTAGAATTTGCTATTTTAAATGGTATGCCTGAAGATGCAACTGATTTAGAAAAAGCAATATATATTTATATTAAAATGTGTTTAATATTAACATATGATGAAGAATTTTTTGCTGCTGGTCAAAAAGGACCTGCTACTAGAAAACATAAAGATGTATCACATATTTCAAAAATAACTCCAGAAGATAATGAAGCAGTTTGTTTTGAATTTAACGCTATATATACAAAGTTTCTTAATGATATGGGAATTAATTTTGCAAGCACATATAAAGAATCTGTTGATGAAGCATATGGCGGAGCTCATGTTTGGTTGAATTTTAGAGTAGGTAAATACTTAGTTTATGCTGACGTTGTACCTGGTATATTAACAAAAGATGATATGTTAAATGCAAAATTAGGTAAACCTCTTTTAGGTTTAAAATCAAGAAACAAAAATACTAAAACTCAAATTGAATTTGATAGAGCATTAAAGAAAATGTATAACTTAATTAAAAGACAATCTGAATTTGTTGATAGACCTACAGATTTAGATGATATTTTATATGATTATTCATTAACAACTGATAATCTTTCTGAGATATCTTTTGATGATAGATTAAGTATTATGATTACAAAAGCTAATTCTTCTAAAATGAAAGGAATTGATACCTTTGGCTATCTACTTAAACTAAGATGGGCTTTATTTAATGCTAATCAAAGATATGAAAATTTTAAAATATCCGTTTTAGGTGATAATTATCCTATAGATAAAAGTAAAGCTTCTATGGGATTAGCTGTTATTTCTATAAATCCTAATAGTTTTAGTGAGGATCCTGATAGTACTAAATATCTTTTATATGTACCAAATCAAAATTATCTTATAGATATTCCTTTAGAGGAACTACAATTTAGATTTGATAAAGGAGTATATGAATATATAGAAGATGATGATCCTAAAATTCCTGGTATAGTAAATGGAGGTTATAAAATTGCTAGCAGACCTAAGATTAATTAATGAGAAATTAATAGAGATTAATAAAAATAATCCTAAAGAATTAAAAAAACATCTCTTAATAAAAGAGATATTAAAAGACGATAATTGCTTCTTAAAAATGGATATAGAATATGCTTATTCTATACTTAGAGATTTAAAATTTCCAGAAGAGGATCTAAAGAAAGTATATTTAAAATTAATATAAAAAAGTGTACTAATATAAGTACACTTTTATTTTTAGCCCCGATTTCTAAACTCATTATACCATAAATTTTAGGTGATTTCAAGAATTGACTTTTAGTTAAAATACACATTATAATAAAAGTGGATATAGGAAATTGGGAAGTGTATTTAACCGACTAAACTATTTATAAGGGAGCCGGGAATGATGCTTCTGTGTTGAATGCCTTTAATTAGGAATCCTAATGAGCATCACGGGGCACCCACCTGCACATACGTGTAGGTTTAACGTTGCCGATTTCCTATATCTATTTTTGTGGGGTAAATTATGTTTGATAGATTAGAAGGATTACTTGGAAAAGATAAAGTTGAATTAATTAAATCTAAGAAAGTATTACTAGTAGGTGTAGGAGGAGTAGGTGGTATGACTCTTGAAACACTTATTAGAAACGGTATAGAAAATATTATTATAGTAGATAAAGATAAAGTAGATATTACAAACAAAAATAGACAAATAATAGCACTTGATTCTACTATAGATAAATATAAATGTGATGCTTTTAAAGATAGAATATTAGATATTAATCCAGATGCAAAGGTAACTGTTATTAATGAGTTCTTAGATGAATCTAATATAGATGAAATATTTAAATTAGATTTTGATTACGTAGTTGATGCTTGTGATACAGTAGATACTAAGATATTACTTATTAAATATGCTTTAAAATATAATAAGAAGATAATATCATCTATGGGTATGGCTAAAAAAATAGATACATCTAAAGTATCTATTATGAAGATTAATCAAACTAGTTATGATCCGCTAGCTAAAGTAATTAGAAAAAGACTTAGAGATGAAGGTATAACTGATAATATAATAGTTTGTTCTAGTGCTGAAGAAGGAATAGGTGGAGATAAGTTATACTCTTATAGTCCTGTTACTAATTATGCTGGTATTCTAATCGCAGACTATATTATAAAAGATATAATAAAAGAAGAGATTTAATTCTCTTCTTTTTTCTTTTTCTCAATTCTTTCATATATTTCATTTAAAGATTTTTCATAGTTACTAGTTAGTTTTGCTTTATAGTATTTTCTATTTTTTAATTCTTTTGGCATATAATCTTGAACTACAAATGATCCTGGATAATCATGAGGATATTTATAAGTAGTACTAGTAATCTTTATAGTATCAGGTATTTCATAATTTAAACCTGATTCTGCATCTTTTAGTGCTTCATCTAATGCAACATGTGCAGAATTACTTTTTGGAGATAATGCCATCTCTGTTATAACTACTGAAAGAGGAATTCTTCCTTCTGGCATACCAACTCTTTCACATGCATTAATTGCAGCATCTACTTTAGGTCCAATAGATGGATTAGCAAGACCTATATCTTCATAAGCTATAACTGTCATTCTTCTATAAATTGAATCTAAATCACCAATAGTTATTAATCTTGCTAGATAATATAGAGCAGCATTTACATCAGAACCTCTAATAGACTTCTGAAAGGCAGATAATAGGTCATAATGGCCTGATTCATCACTATCTGATATAATTACTGGTTTATTATTTATTTTTTTAATAACATCTATAGTTATATTTTTATCTGAAGTAGAGTAGTAACAAAGTTCTAATAAATTATAAGCATATCTTAAATCAAATGAAGATAGTTCTGCTATATATTCTATTGCATCTTTTTTTATCTTAATACCGTCTAAGTATTCTGATTTAATAGCTCTATTAAGTCCTTTAATAATATCTTCTTTTTTTAGAGTATTTAATTTAAATATTTGACATCTGCTTCTTATTGCAGGATTAATTCTAAAATATGGATTTGATGTTGTTAAACCAATAAGAACTATTAAACCTGATTCTAAATGAGGTAGTAATAGATCTTGTTTATCTTTATTAAGTCTATGTATTTCATCCATTATAAGAATTAAACCATCATACATTTTAGCTTCTTCTACTACTATTTCTATATCTTTTTTATTACTAGTAACAGCATTTAAAAATCTATATTTATTTTTAGTATTTTCTGCTATTACATTAGCTATACTTGTTTTACCCGTTCCTGGTTCACCATATAATATCATGGAAAACACTTTACCATTATGTACTAAATTGTATATAGGAGCGTCTTTACTAGTTAAATGATCTTGACCAATAATATCTGATAATTTAGTAGGCCTTAGTTTAATTGCTAGTGGTTTATCCATAATATCACTTCCTTTAATAATTATAACATAAATTTAATAAATATACCTTGATTATAAGTATATATTTAATATATAATAAAGAGCATATCGATTAAATTTTATTGAGGAGATTATATGGAAACAATAAATACTTTTGACACAATTTCAGAATATATTGAAGGAATTAAAAATAGATTTAGTAGTTATTCCGTGAAAGAAAACTATTATAAGACAATTAAAGAAACTGGAGAAAGATATCAAAACGCTAAATTTAGAAGAATACAAGGTGAACAATATTTATTATTCTTTGATTTACTTGGTAATTTGAACCAATTATTTGAATATCAGAATGCTTTACCAGCAGAATTAAAGATGATGAAAGAATGTGAAATAACTGAATTAGACTTTGATATAAAAGAATTAGAAGCAGAATTAAAGGTAAAAAAAGCTAAACTACGTAACTTACTTGAAAGTGAACAAAAAAGTATTACCAATTATAAGAAAGCAAAAGAAGAAAATAAAAGATTATTTGATATTGTTGTATCTGGTAATGAAATAAATGAACAAATAAATGAATTAAAAAAAGAAATTGAAGATATTCAAAATAGAATAAAAGATATTCGTAAAAGAAAAGATGAAATTAGTTCTTTATCTAACGAAGAATTTAGAAGAACTAAAATTAATGGATTAGAAAATTCTGATGAAACTATGGATATAGTTAATAAGTTAAGAAATAATCGTGATAAAAATCTTATTTTCTCAAGTATTCATGAAGATCCGAAAAAAGTTAGAGAGTTAGCAAAATTAATTATTAGGCTTAGAGTAGCTTACTATAATATACTTGCTGCAACAAAATTTGATATATCTGAAGTTAATAAAGTAGATGAAAGAGTAGATTATACATTAGATATAGAAATATTTGATGATTCTAGTATATATTCAAGAAACAATAAAGAATTTAAAGACATTGATAAGGCAGTTAAAGACCTTAGAAGTATTGTATCTAGTTTTGAAGAAGAATATGAAGATTTTATGACTATTATTTCATGTTTAGATGTTATTGGTGATGGTTTAACTGTATATAAAAAATATAGACAATATTCAGAAGAACGTATAAATGGTCTAGAATATGGTGCACATTTTATATCTTCAGAAGAAAAAGATGTATTAAATTATCTTAGTGAGACACATATAGATGATTTTACTAATACAGGATTCTTTGAATCAAATAGAATGTTTGATGAAGTATGTTTCTTAGGTAGAGAATTATCTAAAATTAAAGATACATTCTTAAACCGTGGTCGTAGAAAGAAAATTAAAAAACAAATAGTAGAAAAACAATGTCAATTATATAGCCAAATGGATTCTTATATATATTCATTTGTTGAAAACTCTGAATATCTTCCTATATATCTTTCTGATTTAGATAAATATAGAACTGATAAAGATTTTAGAGAAGGATATGTAAGTTCTATGAAGTCTTATCATTTAAAAGTACAACAAATTTTAGGTACAATTGAATCATTAAAAAATAGCAAAGATAGAAATCAAAGAATACTTAATAAAACTATTCAAGAAATTAAAGATTTAACTGGTTTTAAAGAAATAGATATAGATACATTACTTATAAGTGGTAATTATGATGAATTAGTTAAAAGTATTTATGAAAAAGCTGCTATTCCTGTAGTAGTAAGTGTTATTGATGATTTTGAACATAAATCAAAAGTTAAAGCAATTGAGTTAGAAGCTAATGCTACTAATCAAACTCCTGCAGAAGTTTGTGCTAGAATATTAGAAGAAAAACAAGAAAGTGATAAAGAAGAAGCTAGAAAAAGAGGAATACAATCAATTAAAGATTCTTTAGATTATATAAAGAGATTAACAAATTAAAAGAACAATAGTAATTGTTCTTTTTTGTTTACATAATATTTTTATGTTATAATTATACTAGAGGATATATAGATATGGACATAGAAAAAGAAATATATGATTATATGAATTATCTTATAATTGAAAGACAACTTAGTTCTAATACAATAGATGCATATAAAAGAGACTTATATAGTTTCTTTAACTATGTTAAAAAGAAATATAATAATATTACTAAAGAAGATATTATAAATTATATTAAATATTTAAATAGTGAACTTAATCCTAAGAGTGTTAATAGACATATAGTTACTCTAAAAAATTATTTTAATTTTTTAGAGAAGAACTCTATGATTAATATAAATCCATGTGAAGATATTACTGGTCTTAAAACTAAGAAAAGTATTCCAAGAGTATTATCAGAAGAAGATATAGATAAACTACTTGATATTAATCCTACTAATGCTTTTGAATATAGAAATAAAGCTATGCTTGAGCTTATGTATTCTTCAGGCCTTAGAGTATCTGAATTACTTAATTTAAATGTTAATGATATAGATTTTGATTTAAATATTGTAAGAATATTTGGAAAAGGATCTAAAGAAAGAATAATGCCTATAAATGAAATAGCAACTTCTTTTCTTTATGATTATATAAATATATATAGAAAAACATTATTAAAAAATAAAATAAATGATATATTATTCTTAAATAGTAGGGGAGAAAAACTTAGTAGACAAGGTTTCTTTAAAATACTTAAAGAAATAGCTAGAGAAAAAGGTATTAAAAAAGAATTATCTCCGCATACATTAAGACATTCATTTGCTACACATTTATTAAATCATGGAGCAGATCTAAGAAGTATACAAACTATGCTTGGACATGAAAATATAGAGACTACTCAAATATATACTCATGTATCAAATAATATGGTTAAAGAAGAATATGAAAGTGCTCATCCAAGGAGT
>CAMYZQ010000038.1 GCA_947303895.1 uncultured Bacillota bacterium
CATCTACATCAATAGCTACTATTTTTTTACCATCTTTAGCAACTTGATCTAATACAGGTTTAAGCATTTTACATGGACCACACCAAGTAGCATTAAAGTCTACTAATACTTTACCTTCACCATTTATTACTTCTTTTTCAAATATTTCTTTATTACCTTCTATTACCATAATACCCTCCATATATTTATTTTAACATACTTATTATCTTAACAATTATAAATATTATTATATTTACAATTACTACAGTAGCTCCTGTTGGAGTACTAAATAAGTAAGATACAATTAAACCTAATATAAATGTTAATACTGAAATAATAACACTAGATATTACTACACTCTTAAATTTCTTAAATATTTGCATTGATATAAGTGCTGGGAAAATAATTAAACTAGATATTAATAATGATCCCATTAATCTCATACCTACGACTACTACTAATGAACATAATATTGCAAATACTGCATTATATACATTAGTTTTAATACCTATTGATTTAGAGAATGTCTCATCAAATGTAATAGCAAATATCTTGTTATAAAATACTAGATATAAGAATAATACTATTACTGTAAGAATAATACTAACTATTACATCTACTATATCTACTCCAAGAATAGATCCAAACAAGTAGTTATTAATATCTATATTTACCCCCTTAGTAATAGATATTAAGAAAGTACCTATAGCAAGAGATGATGCACTAACAAGTGCAATCATAGAGTCTCCATGTATTTTATTACTACTATTAAGTCTAAGTATTAAGAATGAAACTATAATTACAATTGGTATAGAAAAATATAATGGGGCTACATGTAATATAGTAGCTAATGCAAATGTCATAAATGCTACATGTGATAGTCCATCACCTATCATAGAGTTCTTTCTAAGAACAGTAGATACTCCAATTAAAGATGCACATAAAGAAATAAGTACACCTACAATTAAAGCCTTAATCATAAATGAATATGAAAACATTTCTATTATATTACTCATGGTGAACCCTCCTTACAAAGTCATCAGTAGACTCTGAAATAACTGTTCCATCAGTAACAGATATTATCTTATTACCTATTAAATTACCATGATCTAAATCATGAGTAATCATAATAATAGTTATATTATGTTTTTTATTTAATTCTTGAATAATTTCATATAAATCTTTTTTAGATTCTCTATCTAAGTTATTAGATGGTTCATCTAATATAAGTAACTTTTCAGTTGAACATAAACTTCTAGCAAGTAATACTTTTTGTCTTTGTCCACCAGATAACTCTTGAAAAGATTTATCTTTTAAATTACTAATACCTAGTAACTTTAAATTATCTAATGCTAGTTTCTTTTCTTTTTTTGTATAGAATAAAGTTTTATTTAGAGTACCAGATAAAACTATTTCAAATACAGATGCTGGAAAGTTAGAATCTACTTTTGTTTCTTGAGGCATATAACCAATGAATTCTTGTTTTAAACCATTAAAGTTAATTGAACCTGAAACAGGTTTAACAAGTCCAAGTAAAGCTTTAATAAGTGTAGTCTTACCTGCTCCATTAGAACCTACTACTATAGCAAATTCTCCATCTTCAATATTAAAGTTTACTTTATCTAAAACTATATGACCTTCATAACCAATTTTTAAATCTTTAACTTCTATTAAACTCATTATTTTACCCCTTTACTACATGTTTTACATTCACCATTAATTATGATATGTTCTTTACTAGTTATAAATCCATGATCTTCTAAAATATGTTTAGATAGTTTATCAGCATAATCACAATCAACATGATAAAGCATTCCACATTTATTACACTTTAAATAAAAGTGATTACCACATTCACATTTACCTGTATAGTGATAAATAGCTTCATTATCATTACCTATTTTAGTAATACAACCATCTTCTTCAAGTTTATTAACTAGTCTATAAATAGTAGTTAATCCTACATCTGGTAACATATTATGAACTTCTTTAATAGTAAAGTCTTTTTCAAGTTTAGAAATCTTTTCTAATATAATATCTTTTTGTTTTGTATTATAAGTCATTATATTCACCCCAATTTGAAAACAATTTTCAATTTTATTATATCATTATTTAATATAAAAGCAATAAAAAAAGACTATTCTGTAGTCTTTTTTTGTTCTGGTCTTAAACCTTTTGTCATTGGAGGAACATCCTTTGTTTCTTCATCTATTGCTACTTTTAATTCCTTAAACATAGCTTCAAAAATATTAGTTATAGTTCCAGTTCTTTGTAACGTAATAGGGATATAAACTGATGATCCTATTTCATCCACAGATTCTCTACCAAATTCATTTTCTTCTGCTTTTTTCTTACTAAATACTATTTTAATACATTTATTCTCTTCATCTAAGAAAAAATCAATTTCATTAGCACTTCTACCATATAATGCCCTATGAGAAATAACATTAACATGATTATCAATCTTATTTCCAAGTCTAATATATAGATCTTTTAAATCAAAGAATAATTTTTCAAAAACTTCATATACTTTTGGATTATCATTTTTATTTATACTTATATCCATTTGACAATCCACATTAAATTTAACTTCTTTCTCTTCTAGATTTTCAATACTAATATCAAAATCATACATGTTTGATATTTCTACAGACATAGCATATGGTTTTTCATCACTATATAATACGCATTTTGTTTCATCACCACTAGCTGAATGATAAGTCATTTCATTACAACATTTCATAAATAAACCTCCCTGATTTTTTATATTATACCATAACTTAAGCTTCTAGACTATTAAATTTTTTAGTTCCCCATTTATTTAATATTAAATATAATACTAGATCTACTAAAATAAATACTAAAGTGAATCCTAATAATACTATTTTTGTATTTGTTCCTAATATCATAAATACTATAATTAAGAAAACTGCAAAGAACATAATTCCCATTCCTGTAAATACTGCTACCATGGAACTAGTACTTTGTTTTACTACTTCTGCACTATTTTCAGCATCTAATTTAGGATATCTTAAATTAACTAGTATTCCTATTAAATGGGATATTAATGGCATTACTATAGCTATTATAAGTAATAATATAAACTCTATTATATTTAATTTAAACTTTATTAATAATGCTAATAAACCTAATATAAATACTGGTGTAGTAATAATCATACAAGCATATATTTTAGACATTAATATAGTTTTAGTTTTTATAGGAAGAGATTTTAATATATTAATATTTCTTCCTTCTAAACTAATAACTGAGTTAGTAATAGATGTCATAAATGATGTAAATGACATTATTAATAAAATTATTAATGAAATATGTTTCATCATTTCATCACTAGTTAATCCTGTATTAGGATTATTCTTAGTTAATACAAGCAAGAACAAATCTGGTTTAAATATCATAACTACTACAAGTAATATAAATAATATTAATCCAAAACCAGAATTAATAATGAATACTGGAGTATTAAAGAATGTATTTAATTCCTTTCTTATTAAAGATGATCTAGGAGATCTAACTTTAATAACAGTATTCTTACTACTACTCTTTTTAGAGACACTTTTAGCTCTAGTATTTATCTTAAAATAGACTTTACTAATTAGTAATACTGTTAATAAATATATAACTAAATTAATACCTATAAATATAAATAAATCTATTATATTAAAGTTATTAACTAACTTACCAAATACTCCAGCAGGATAATAATATTTAAGTATTAAATCATTAAACCTAGATGCATTATTAAGTAAGTACTCCATTACTTTAGAACTACTCATAGATGCCATAAATATGCATATAAGTAGTATAAAAGTAAATACTATTTCTACTAGATTTTTATACTTAAATCTACTTGATATAGCTGTAGTTATTACTCCAATAATACTAGATAATGCTATTGGTATTATAGGTAATAATAAAAGCATTAATAAACTTATAACTATATATAAAATAAGTGATCCATTATTAAATGGAATATAAGCTATAATAACTGGCAATAAGAATACTGAATTATATAATAATTCAAATACATAAAATTTAAATAATCTAATAAATATAACAGTACTTCTTTTTATTGGAAGTGATAAAAGTAAATCATCATCTTTAGCATTAAATATTAAAGAAGATGTTTTATAGATACCTTCTATAAAAGTTAAAAGAGTTATTATAAAAGCAAATACAGATAATAATACATAAGCATTACCATCTACATCTAACTCTTTAAATAATATGAATGATATACCTCCAATATAACCCATTAAATAAATAGCTAATATTATAGGTAAAACTATATTACCTTTACCTCTTTTTTTACTACTTACTTTAAATAGATTCATATCAGAAGTCATACATGCTTTAATTAAAGACACTAACTTCTTCATTATTTTTCCTCTAATTCCATAAATACTTTTTCTAGAGATTTATCTCCTTTAATTTCTTTCATACTTCCACTCTTAACTAATTTACCACTTTTAATAATAGCTACTCTAGAACATAGTTTTTCAGCTACATCTAATATATGTGTAGAATAGAAAACTATTTTCCCATCTTTAACCATTTCATTTAATATTTCTTTTATATCGAATACTGCTTTTGGATCTAATCCTACAAATGGTTCATCCATTATAAGTATCTTTGGATCATGTGCTAAAGCAGATATTAAAACTGCTTTTTGTTTCATACCATGTGAATAACTATCAATAGTATCATTTAACTTATCTTCCATTTCAAAGATCTTAGAATACTTCTTAATATTCTTTTCTCTAACATCTAATGGAGTTTCATACATATCACATATAAAATTAATATAATCTATTGCTTTCATATGTTCATATGTTTCAGGATTATCTGGTACATAAGCCATTAACTTTTTACATTCCACAGGATTCTCTTTAATAGACATACCATCTATTAAAATATCTCCCTCATCAAAATCATGTATACCTACAATTGATTTAATTAGAGTTGTTTTACCTGCCCCATTATGACCAATGAATGCAAATATATCTCCATCTTCTACAGTAAATGAAACATTATCTACTGCTATCTTTTTACCATATTTTTTAGTAACATTTTTAATTTCTATCATAATAACCTCCAAGAAAAAAGACTACTTTTGAGTCTTTTTAAATTTATCTAAATTAACAATAAATAATAAAATATTAGCCATACCTGTACATCCTAGTGCAAATGCTAAAGATAGTTTCCAAATATTTAAGAAACTTAAAACAAGGAAAGTAACTCCTCCTAAAAAGAATACAATAGCAATAATTGTTAATAATAAATTCTTATTCATAATATATTCTCCTATCAAGAATAATTATAACATAAAAAGACAAGATTTCTCTAGTCTTTTTATTAGTTATTTTTTGATAAAGTCTTAGTCTTAATAGGAGTTCCAAATGAAGTATATCCTTTTTCTTCTTTTATGCATTCTACAGGTACTGTATTACGATATACAATATATCCACCTGCATATACATATGCTCTTCCTTCTACTGCATAATCTATTCCAATAATTTCATATCCATCAACATTTTGATATTGAACATTATCGCTATCAGGATTTGATATTGGTTTTAGAATTACATGTTCTCCAACTTCAAATCTTTTCTTACCATTATTCTCATCATATGAATCATCAATATTTTGAGGTCTTCCAAAGTTTGTATAAACAAATTCATTATCTTTTGTTTTACCAGTTGGAATACAATAAACATAATCAGTATTTTCATATAAAATACATCCTTGATATCCTTCCATAGATACACCAATTATCTTGTATCCATCTTGAGAAGGTAATTGAATAGTATCTTCAGTATTATATGAAAAAAAGCTTGAATCTGGTTTATCCATAGTAACAGATAAAACATGTTCTCCTGGAGCAAATTCTCTTTCACCTGTTACCTCTTCTATTCTTTGATCATTTCTAACAGATACTTCATCATTAACTACTTTATTACTACAACTTTTAACAGCATAATAACCAGCAACCCCAAGTGCAAAACATGCAACTTGTATTGCAACTTTCTTTACATTTTCTCCCATAATAATCACCTCCACTATTATGTGAAGGCGGAAAAAAAGACCTTCACATACTCTGTGAAAGTCTTGCCCAAATATACACTATTTTTATTGTACGGAAAATACGTCTTGACGTACAATAACATTTAAGGACTACTCCCTCTCAAACTACAGTAATTATACCATATTTTGGCAATTTTGTCAATGGAGGGGTCTACCCTCTAGGTTTAAATACTGTGTTGCCTATTACTACTAAACCTGCTCCCAAAAGAAGAATAATTATACCAGGAATTACAAAAAATGCTTGCATACCAATTAAGGATACTCCTAATATCATAAATAAACCAATACTCATATAATGGATACCTACTAAAGTAAATATAACTCTAAATGTTTTCTTAACACCTACTTTTGATAATGATCCTTCTCTTGAATTATTATATACATATATTTGTTTATCTATAAATGAACTAGTTTTTGGTTTAATTTTATCATTAAACTTTTTATCCTCAGCATAATTAATTATTTCTTCAAATCTAGTATCTCCGATTAACTCTTTTTTATATACTTTACTCCATACAGTTGGATTCCATACAGGAGGTTTATCTGTTACAACAACATCATGTTTATTACTAACCCAGCTTAAATAAATAATATCTTTATCTTCTTCTATTTTCTTTTTTATTTCAGATATATAATCTGCAGTAACCATATCATCAGCATCTATAAATGCAATATATTTTCCCTTAGCATTCTCTATACCAACATTTCTTGGTTTACCTGCTCCACCACTATTTGTTTCTAAATGTATTACTCTTGCTTTTAAATTATCAAGTTCTTTTTCATTACAGCCATCATCTACTATTATTACTTCTACTTCATCATCTAGTTGTGGTTCTAATACTTGAAATAGTCTCTTAATATGATCTAATACATTATAGTATGGAATAATAATTGTTAATTTCATGCTTGTCACCTACCATGATTATATCACAAAAAAAGACTAGTAAACTAGTCTAATTCTTCTAATAAATCGGGATACCTTTTTAATTCTATGTCATTCATATTTATTCTAAGTTCTTTTAATAAATCAAATAACATATCTGACTCTTTATCTAAGTCATAATCATATTTCTTTATTTCTATCTCTATAAAGTAACCTAGGTTCTCTACATCATCAAACGAGAACTCATACTTATCTTTATACATATATATTTTTCTATTCTTATTAACATGAACTGATTCTTTTAAATCTATACAGTTAAATATAATCTTTAAGTTATCTATATTATCTATAGATACTTCATATTCTTCTAATAAACCTTTACTATTTAATTTCTTATAATTAAGAATATAATTACTATTTTCTCTTCTAATTCTAAGCCATTCTTTATTCATATCTCTATGACTTAATTTATAATAAACAGCTTCTTGATATTCTTCGTTAACAAATTTAGATTTATCTTTAATTATATTTAATATTCTATTCTGTTCATGTTCATTAGATCTAATTTTTAATTCTAGTTCAATATTACTATTATTACCTTCATTAATAAATGAAAGAAAATTAATATTTAATATTTTACATATATCTGAAAGCATATAGATATCTGGCTCTGTTCTATTACTTTCCCAACTAGATACTGTTTTATCCGATACAAATAATTTATCTGCTAATTCTTGTTGCGACATTTTATTTTTAATTCTAAGTTCCTTAATTCTTCCACCAATATTAATCATAAATGACCTCTTAACAACTATATTTTAACATATACTATGGTTTTAATTCTAGTGTTATCTCTTCTTCTAATTTTTCATTCATTTTTTTAATAAACTTTGATCTTTTTTCTTCATCCGATGCATCTGGATTCTCTTCACTAATAGATTTGTATACTTCCATAGCTATATCTAAATCACAAGTAATTCCTGTATCTCTACCTATTACTCCTCTTTCATATTTCTTTAAATAATCTAATCTTATTAAATCATCTTCTGATAACATTGGATCTAATCTTCTTCTCCACAAATCATCTCTAAGACCACACTTAATACATCCACATTCACCATCTATACCATTCTTTAATCTAATATTATCATGTTCACAATTTATTAATGTATTTTCTAGTTTTCTTCTATGCTTTCTTTTTGAATTATCTTTTTTTTCTTTATTATCAAACGATAATCTTAAATATGCTCCTAAAGGAGTTGTATAACTTAACTCTGACATATATCCTCCTATATACTATTATTTGCAGTTTTAAAAGTAAATTTGTTTTCTACTATTATATCTTCTGAATTATAATCATATCTATTTGAGAAGCCTTCAAATACTTCTAAAACTTCATCTTCTTCTCTTTCATATGGATTAATATCTTTAGTAGATTCTTCAATCTTTATCTCTAGTTCTCTAACAATATTAAGTCTATTAAAGAATTCGTTTCTAACTCTTTTAATTAGTTCTTTATATTTGCATTCTTTAGTAATACTCTTTAGTAATTCATCATTTAGAGCTACTCTTTCTTTAATAGCTTCATTGAATGAATTATATACATTCTTTACACATACGAAATGATCTTTGTCGATATCTGTTCTTTTCCAAGTTGAATTGTCTGCAGTTATGTATGGACAAGAAATAATATATTCTGTTTTAGAGCCTTCATTCTTATAATATTCCCTTCTACTTCCAACTACATAACACTTAGTTATCATATAGCCATAAACCTTAGAAGAATCAGTTATAGGATCAATGTCCTTTATAGGTACAACTGCATACCTAATTGGATATTTATTCATAGTATCCCTCCTCCATCTTCATAATAACATA
>CAMYZQ010000039.1 GCA_947303895.1 uncultured Bacillota bacterium
TTCGTCTTCTAATTTCCAAATCATCATTTCACTAGTTACTGTATTAGTTTCTATTGCGTTCTTTAATTCTTTAATTTCCATGCTTCAATAACCACAACTCAGTTATAAAATTTTCAAATTGTTGCTTTTTATTTACCAAAGGCCAAATTTTTCTATTAAAATTTTTAAGTAAAAAATAACTTTTAACATCACTACCGTTTAACATTACATAAGATAACATTTTAATAAATAGATACAAATCATATTTTTCGTATTCATCTTTAAAATTAATTTTATCTGATATTGTTAATGCATTAAAATATGCTGCCCTACTCATTTTATCTAAAATAGTTTTACATAAATTATAAAGCGATACCATATCTGTTGAATTAGCTATTTCAATCTGACCTGGTGTCGAACACACTTTTAACGTTAAATCTTTTTCTTTCGCTAAAGGTTCCAACTGATAATAAGAATATTTTTCAAAATCAAATTCAAAACTTCTACTAATTATTGTTGGTAATAAATCACTAGCAGATTCACATAATAAAATAATATAAGTAAACCGATTAGGTTCTTCAAAAAACTTTAATAAAATATTTTGTTCTCTTACAGTAATATTAACCATATTTACTATATATAAACCTAAATTAGGACTTTGATATATTTCATTTATATAATCATCTGATATTGTTTCTGTAATATCAAATAAAGGTAAATTAAATCTATTTGAAATATATTCACATAATTCTAAATAAGGGTCACCTCTTTGACCAACTAATAAGATAGAATGAGGTAATGTATCGATAGTATAGTTATTTATTTTTTCTAGTAATTTTTCTTGTCCTAACATTATTCCTCCTTATCTACATAAACTACTTCCATTTCATCATCACCACAGCAAATTAAAGTATCATCTTCTAATTCTACCAAATTGAGAGACCTTCATCTCCCTTGGTAAATATCATGAGATTTTATTTTTAATATACCATATTTATCTTTTACTTTAACTACTACTGGGTCCATAATAATATTATATAAAATAAAAAAAGAAATGTAAACTAATCATTTCTCTTTTATTCATTTAATTTCTTTTTTCTTGGTTTCTTTTTTAATAATTCTTTGAGATATTCTAAACTATCCTGAGTTATATCAAATAAAGTATGTTCGTCTGGTGTATTCTTAAATTTAATTTTAACATTAGTTAAATCTGTTGATAAAAAGCTTATATCGTCTAAATTAATAAGATAAACATCACCAGTAATATCTTCTATTCTAATTATATTATCCATTTTTTACCTCTCTAAACCAATCGTCAAGCATATCACCAATGCAAGGAATTATAATATTATATTTATCTCTAACATTAACATGAGATACTTCACCATCTATATTATAATTCCAGTCATCATTATACCCTCTCCAGTTATTAGGTATATTTTCAAGCCATTTATAAATCCACTCTACAGGAATAGCATCTACCTTACACATCTCAGCAATACCTATTTCATCAGAACAGTCACATATCCCTCTCTTCATTTCTAGGTATTTATCATAATTAATTAATTTCACTATTCCATATCCTCTAATTTCTTAATTAAAAGAACAGTAAATAAATAAATCGAAGCTACTCCAGTAAATACCCCAAAGATAAACCGTAAAAATAATTTTGCCATATAACTCTCCTACTTATAAATATGAAAGAATTCAGTGTGACTACCAACATCAACCCATAAATGGTGCTCATCTACTTCGTTGATTCGTGTATAATAAGATCTGTAATTATGCTCTTTTAAGAAGTCATAAATAATCTTGAATGCCTCTTTCTCAGTTTCACATTCACCAATTACTCTTCTGACGTCATGTCTATTCTCGAATTCCACTCTCATCAATTTCTCTCCTTAATTCTTCAAAGTATTCCTGCTCACTTATTCTACCACTGAGGGAGCAGCAAGCAAATACTAATACTGCCGTACCACCAAATAACATTCCAATTAATACTAATACAATATCTTTAACCATAATTTATTCTCCTAATTATAACTCATGACCTGATTCCCAATATTTTATCATAAAGTCAATAAAATCTTTATAATTACCATGTTTTTGTTTTTTAGAAAACTTAATAATCCAGTCAATAGGAATTGCATCGACTGCCGGTGCATTATCAAGCATATAATACTGATAGCCCAAACCATTTACTTCCAATTCTTGTTTCAGTTTATCTCTATCTATCAATTTCATTTTCTTTTATCTCCGACTAATTCTAATAATTCATTCATTAAATCTTCAGATGATTTATTAGAATATTCTTCTTGTTCATTATTTATAATATATACTTCTACATAATCGGGAACAACTAAACACTCATCACGATTTTTACTCCATGCATATTGCTGAACAATATTTTTACTACAAGCTAAATAATCTTCTCTGGTCATCTTTTTATTTATCTTGAATATAACCATTTTCTTTCTCCAGTTTTCTACTATAGTTTGACCAGTCTAATAATAATTCTTCTATCATAAATACTTTATGAGAGGACCTAGTATACCCATACTTTGCTATAAAATCTATATTTAAATCTGCTTTACTTAATGTTTCAGCGATTTCTTTATTCTTATCTCTTTCTTTAAGAAGCCACTCAATAGGAATTGCTTTAACTTCTGCGTTTTTTATGTTTGTATATATAACAGCGTTGTCATCTTCATCGCAAATTGTCACCGCTTTATCTAAATCAATTAGTCTCATTTTCTTTCACCAATTTTCTAATAATGAATTATTATTTATTTTCTTCATTTATTCTCATGTTTAAAAATATAATAGATAAACCTGCCATTGTAACAGTTCCATGATTATGAGTGATACAGCCTATAAGAAGTATAATCATCATTATAGTTATAAATATAATATATTCATGATTATTAATTATTTTTTCTACATTCTTTTCATTAAAAATTAAAAGCATTAACATAATAAAGAAATAACCATAATAAACCATTGATTCATTATCTATAATAGTACCAGTAAAAAACACTATTAATGAACTTACAAATAAAATAAACTTAATCAAATCTCTATTCATTTTCTTTCTCCCAGTCTGATTCAATTTCACCCATTAAAGTCATTCCAATAAGAGAAGCCTTTTTTGTAAACCACATTCTTAACCACTCAATAGGAATTGCCTTTACTGTTGGCTGTTCTTCTACTGCACTTTCACAATCTCTTATTGTTCGCCATATCATTCTCTGCATATCATCAGCAGTAAATTCTTTTGGTTTTCCGTAAGTGTGAATAGGTGCTTCTTGTAGTTCCCAATCTGCTAATGACAACATCAGTTTATCAGCGTCAATTAGTTTCATTTTCTTTCTCCTTATCAGCAATCTTCCATACTTGGTATAAAGCCCATGCCACTTTTTTATGAACATACTCAAGCGTTAAAGCCTTGCCATAGTATATACCTACTAACTCAATCGCTTTCTTTATGCTCATTTTCTTTCTCCCAATCTTCTAACAATTCTCTTATGTCATAATCAACATACCAATGTTCAGCGAGTTTCCTTTCTATCCACTCAATAGGAATTGATTGCCTTAAAAAATCTATGGCTTCTTCATGTGCTATATAGCACTTTTTATTTAAATCATTTAAACATCTAACGTCTATTTCTTCTCCGGTATGAGGGTCAAAAGTGATTAAATCATTTTCCATTTTTAATACTTTAATTACATCTTTTCTATTCATTTTCTTTCTCCCAATCTTCTAACATAAATCTTTTACATCTATTCCACTCTAGCCCTTGTTCTCCATAGAATTGACTAAACCACTTTTTTATCCACTCAATAGGAATTGCTTTTACTGTTGGCTCCCCATCAACTATTGGCTTATTTTCTTCATAACACACCCATAACTTTGGTAAAAGTTTATCAGCATCTATTAGTCTCATTTTCTTTCCCCCAATCGTTATATAATTCAATAACTTCTTTTACCATTTGAGCAAATCTCTCTGATTCTTGTTTATTGTCAAGATATTTCTCATTCTTGAAGTCATCGTGCATCTCGGTTATTTTTTCTTTAATGATGCCACGCTCCCAGTCATCTGCAACTGTTGAACCCAATTTATACCTTTTCTCATACCACTTAATTATATACCAAACAGGAATAGCATCTTCTGTTGGATGATTTTCATAAGGCTCATCTTCTTCAATAACCTCATAATTATATTGTCTCAGACGATTATTATTTAAGTCCAATGCTAATTTTTCTGCATCTTCCTTTATACAAAATTCATTAACTATATAGCCTTCATAATAAGAGGCATAAGGCGCAGCATACACCTTATATATTTTATTAGGCTTTCTATCAGCATCAATTAGTCTCATTTTCTTACTCCCAAATAATCTAAAGGTATTGTTGAATTATCACTTACTGGCATTACTGAGATTTCATTCTCTTTCTCCCATTCCTCTATCATTTCTTTAATAATAGCAGCTTTGAAGCCAAGCATTTGTGAATTGCCCTCATCTAAAGTACTATCAATATATTTCTTTATCCACTCCATAGGAACAGCATCTACTTCTGTGGTACGATTCAGCATATTATGAATATGAGTTATAAAGAAAGTACCTATTGTTCGGGTTCTCTCATCGTTAAAGCCAATCATATCTTTATTGGCATAGAAATTTAACTCATAGAGTAAAAAATCTAAACGCTCATTAAACTTTTCTTTATCTATTAGTCTCATTTTCTATTTCCCATTCTTCATAATATTCATAATTTCCAGTAGCAAATAATTCTTCAACCTGTTTTTCTACTTCATCTAAAATAGCCCCAGCGTAGAATGAAATTCTAATAGCGCCTTTATAATTCTTTGGTTCTAAATGAACTTCATACTCATAAATATCCCCAGTTAATTCACCTGTAGAAGGGTGCTCATACTGTTTATACTTATTTATATCAATAAAATATTTTTTACCTTTTTCGTCATCAAATCTTTTTTGAAAGTGGCATTCAACATACCAGTCATCAAACTGAGTTCGTTCGTATCTATGATAACCTCTATCTAAAATTTCTTTATCTGTCATTCTTCTTTTCCTTTAAGAACTCTTTCGTTCTCTTAATACACATTTCAGTAATAACCTTCATGTTAGGTTCTGCTTGCCAATAACAATCTATCTTCTTTAATTCATCTAAACTACGTGGGAAAGCTGGACCAGCTGAACACTCGTATTCATAGCGTGACCATTCCTGCCAACGAATAATCCGTTCAATTTCTTCCTGGAGTTCTTCAAAAGTGAACTTCTTTTTATTTCTTAAATGTTTCTTGCAAGCCTTAAAAACACCTTCAGATACCAGCCAATTCTGAAAAATATTAAATCTTTCAACATAATCTTTATCTACTACTGGTCTATTCATTTTTTGACAAACTACATAAAATTCATACTTAGGGTAGTCCATTTTATTCCTCTCCGTATCTACATCTATTTCCTCTAAATGTTGTGCCTTCCCACACCCATTCGTGATATATACAGTCTGGGCATCTATATCCAATTAACCTACAAAAACTTTTATGCTTAATTTTCTTAATCAGCTTGAGGAATGTTATTTTTATTCTTCTCATTTTCGTTCTCCCAGTCTTCTAAGAGCTTTCGCACTGTGATTTGATGATAATATGGTGGATTTATTCTCAATATTCTTTCTTGTGCTTCAAGCCATTTTTCTATCCACCTTATTGGGATTACTTTATTTTCTCCATAATGAAAACCAAATTGAACAGGAGGTTTTTCATCATAATCAAAGATACAAACTTCATTATCTCCTAAAAATAACTTAAACTTATAGCCCATTTTCTTTCTCCTTTAATTTATTATAAACATCTTCTGTCAGCACTACTAACTTTAAAGGCTTAATGAAAACAGCATCTGATGTGATTACTATTTTTTCACTTTCGGGAATATAATTAAGTGGAATTCCATAATCTGGGTGGTCTTTACCATCTGTCTGGTCACATTTACCATTAGTTGTAGTATTTGATATCCAATTAGCACTATAATCAATGGAATAACTATTCATTTTCTTATCCATGTGTAATATGTAACCTCTCTGGTTCAATAAATACAGCATGAACTAAATCTGTAACAGCTTCTACATCGACATCAATTTCATCATCTCCTAAAAAGATACTTACAAATACATCTGCTTCTGGGTCTGCTTTATTAAGTACTTCTAACAAATCTTTAACCTTCATTTTCTTTCTTCCAATCTTCAAGCAACATTTTAATTGCTTTTACATTATTATCTCTTAAATCAATTGAACAATCTGTGCAATATGAATCAACCCACTCTATCGGAATTAATCTTTTGCAATGATATAATTCTAATATCTTATATGCTTCCTCTGGCTCATATCCGCATATCTTGTCATATATTACGTCTATAATATCATTATGTTTTATTATTGGCATTCTCTTTCTCCCAGTCATTTATCATATAGTTTATAAAAGTCCAAGTATCGCCATGTTTAACAAGTCTATTATCTATATACTTTTCTACCCACTCAACAGGAATAGCTTTTACTTCTGGTGCAAACTTAATATTGGCTATTTCACACCATAAACCCCATTCTTTGTCTTTAGCTGTTTTAAGTACTAAATCTTTATCTATCAATCTCATTTTCTACCACCTTAACCACGATACCTTTTCCAGGCGTTCCAATCTTCTAACACAAACTTTATATTATCAACATACGTAGTTGCACCAAGCTTCTCCACTTTAGGAATAAGCTCATTTTTTAACCACTCAATTGGAATAGCCTCTACTATTGGCATAGCATCTATTCTATCTTTCCAGGTACACCATACACCTTCAGGCACGTGCCCATCTGACAAGTCAGAATATCGTATCTTATCTGCATCTATTAGTCTCATGTTCTAATCTCCACCAAATATTTAATAACCCATCTATTAAATTATAATCATCATTACCTGGTTCGAACTGATTTCTAAATTTCTTAATCCACTCAATAGGAATAGAATCAGGAATATTACTTATTGATTCAGGTTCTTCTTCACTTACTGGTTCAGATTCTTCTTCAGAATCTATATCATATAGTTCATCTAATTTTTCAATATCTCTATCATAAGCTTCAACCAGTGATTCCCAGAAATTCTTTGGTTTTTCTTCATGCTTTTCACAAAGTTCATCAACAAATCTTACACAAAATTCTTCATAAACTTCTGGGTCATCATAACTTTCAATCAGCTTATCATAACTTTCTTCCTGAAGTTTATCGAATTCATCTTCTTCTTCTCTATAAATATAAGCCAAGGAAGAATTCTCACAAAGATTTTCAAAGAAGTCATTAGCATAACAACCTGTTGAACCATCATTGCAAGGACAGCACCAGTTATTACAAAACTGTTTACGCTCATTTGTAGTTAATTTGTCCCACTGTCTATTTTTCATAAGTACCTCTCCTTTATTTACATTATAATTATATAACATAAAAAAGAAGAAGTAAACTAGTAACTTCTTCTCTTCTATTATACTGCCTCAAGAATATAAGTTAAAGTACTTGATTCTCCTGTAGTAGGGTCAAAGAATTCAATAATAATTTTATTATCTCCAAAGGTAATTTCTGAGAAATCTTTGTCTAATAAACAACAAGCTAAAGCAGAAGCAAAATCTCCACCTTCATCTATTCTCTCAGATTCATCATAGCCTTCAGAGAAATTAATATCTCCAGGGGCTGAAGTTTCTGGGTCCTGATAAGAATAATTATTTATAACTTTAACTTTATACTTGTTGTAAATATTAAATTCCATATTTAACCTCCTATTCGAAGAACTTCCTCCAAAATTCGCAAGAAATATACCCAATATTATATTCTTCTGACTTATCTAAGAAATAGTTAGTAGTTAATGATTCAGTATTATTTTTATAAACAACCCCAATTTCAACATTAATAAGTGGTAAATCATAAGTACTTTCTACAGTACTATAATCTAATGATATTTCATTTATGAAACAATATGTATCTTCGCTCTCTATAAAATTATCTCTATATGCCTTATTAACTACTTTTTCTATTTTATCGTAAAGGTCTTTACCTACATAATTAATCATTCTGCCCACCTACTGTAAACCAGAAATAATTCTTAAATTCATTAATCAAACTATCCTTGGCTTCTATTTCTAATTCAAGCCGCTCAATTCTTTTTCTAGCTTCATACAATTCATTTTGCGTGTTTTCTAATTCTCTGATAACATACTCTTCACAAGTCTTAATTTCCATAAACCATTACACCACCTATTTAATCTGTGTGTTCAAATCTAACTACTTTACCGTGCTTAGATTCTTCTACTTTCTTTTCCTGAGCACTCAAACCATTAAACCAAGCTGTAGTACCATCTTCAAATTCATACCAACCTCTGGTCTTAGGTACTTTTTCTTTCTTAATTTTCATTTTTCTTCTCCTTTAATGTTTTACATTATTATTATATCACACATTATCTATAATATAAACTTAAATCTCTTTCATATTTAACAACATAATTTCTATTGTTGCCTTTATATTAGAATCTCCCT
>CAMYZQ010000040.1 GCA_947303895.1 uncultured Bacillota bacterium
GAACTAAAATCTGTAATTTCATTAAACATCTCCTTTAAATATATTATACAACAAATAAAAATAGAAGTAAACTACTTCATATTTTCATATTCATATTCTGCGAATTTATCAGCAGCAATTTTTAAAGCCTTTTCTGTAGTATTAGCTAAAACATAAACAGATAAATAATTATCATAATCATACTTTCTTACTATCCCACTATCATCTAAATTATCAACAATATCTCTTTCTGAAATAGTAATGTCTTTATTTTTTAAATCTTTCCACACTCGAAACATTTTATAATTATTTTTATACAGATTATATAATTCATCAAATTTATCTATTTCAAATTCTGTATAATCAAAATCATTGGAACACCACCAAAAATTTTTTCCTACTTTATTATTACCTTCTTCAACTACATATTTAGCCTTTTCTTCATCTAAAGTTACACCAATAACATGTCTATCAGAGTATTCACCCTTTTCAATTACGTATACTTTCATTTTATACTCCATCTATTCTTCTAAGGATTTCTTCTGCTGTAAGATAGCCTTCTACTGAATCTTCAATTCTTTCATCTACATATTTACCCATTATTTCAAGTAAACCGTATTCATCACCAAGAGAATATCTGTGACAAATAGCATCCCAGTCATCACACCAAATTTGCCAACCATCGAATAAAGGTTTCAATTCGTAAGGGATATTTCTTTCTTCTAAGCCTTTAGCTAATTTTCTTATCTCAGTCTTAAAAATTTCTGGATTTATATCTCTATTCATCATTGTCATCTTCTAACTCCTTTATATAAAATATTCCACGATTATCTGGGTCTAATTCTAATCTTCTCTTTGCTCTTTCTATTTCCTTAAGAGTATATTTAGGACCCCAAGTTGTAGATAAAATTAAATCATCATATTTATAAATTTCATCTTCACAATTCTTATGCCTTAATTCATAATTAATCATGGTATGTTCCTCCAATTACATTATTATTATAATAAAAAAAGATTAGTTTGTAAACTAATCTTCGAAGAATTGATTTAATTTATATTCTTGAATTGAATATTTTGATTGAAGGTCATTTAATTTTAAATAAAGGTCGTTAATTGTTAAATTATCATAAGAAATTTGATATGTGGTTGAGAAGAGATGGAAAGTTGAATATGTATGTGCATTGTTTGTAAAAATATATTTTGTAATAAAGATATTATAAAAATAGTCATTTTTAGTGGTGATAAAAATTGAGAGTGAATTTGAAAGATTGATATTTAATGTGTTATTGATATTTGAAGTGATTGAATTAAAATGATTATTGAGATTAAAAGTATTGAATGTCATTTGGTTTACCCTCCATTTACATTATTATAATAATATAAAATGGAAAATATGTAAACTAAATGCCAACAAATCTTGAAGAAATTGTAACCCAGTTAGTAGCTGCTTGATAATCTGCTAATAGAGAGGCTGGAACATAAATAGAACCATAGCTATAACCATCCCGATAATAAGTACTATATCTAATTGGGCAGTTATTAAAAGCATTAATATTATTTAAAGCACAAACACTACTACCCATTAAATATAAAGATAATAACCTGGTACAATAAGAAAAAGCAGCATCATATATAATAGAAGCCATTGGTAAACTTACTGTTGATAACCACCTACAATTATCAAAAGCACTAGAACCTATATATTGACAAGCCGGTAAATTAATTTCTGGTAAAATTGCAATATAATTAGATGTATAACCACTAAAAGCCCCCTCATATAATCTTGTACATAAAGGTAGGGATACATTTAATAAAGACCTACAAGTTCTAAAACCGTATGAACCTACTGTTAAACATTTAGATAAATTAATTGTAGTAAGATTAGTACAAGCCCAAAATGCACTAGTACCAATAGTTGTACATTCTGGGAAATTAGTACTATCTATATTTGAAAAAGCACAATTATAAAAAGCCCCATTACCAATAGTTGTGCAAAGAGGAAAATTTACAAAAGATAAATTGGTACAGCTATAAAAAGCAGAATTACTAAGAGTTGTACATTCTGGGAAATTAGCAGAAGATAAATTTGAGCAATCCTCAAAAGCACCATTATAAATGGTAGTACAAAGAGGAAAATTTATTGAAAATAAAGAATAACATCGATTAAAGGCTCTACTACCAATAGTTGTACATTCTGGGAAATTAGCAGAAGATAAATTTCTACAGGCATAAAAAGCATTACTACCAATAGTTGTGCAAAGAGGAAAATTTATTGAAGATAAATTTGAGCAAAAACTAAAAGCATAATCACCAATAGTTGTGCAAAGAGGAAAATTTATTGAAGATAAATTTGAGCAATATGCAAAAGCGTAGTTATTAATAATTGAACACTTTGGGAAATTAACTGTAGTTAAAGTTTTTGCACTTAAGAAAGCTTCTATAGCTATAGTTTCACAAGCAGGAAAATCTACCGTTATTAAGCCTGCAGCTTGATATAGAGTTGATGATGTTCCAAAAGCACAACGACCAATAAAACTGCATACAGGAAAAGCCTCTGAACTAATACTAGATAAACTAATACAGCCTCTAAAACATTCAGAACCTATATATTTACAAGAAGGAAAATTAATTTCTGATAAAATAGGACATTCGGCAAAAACATTATTAGAAAGATAAGAGCACAATGGAGCATAAATAGAAGTTAATTTACTACAATAACTAAAGGCTCCACCATTTATCTGTGTACAAACAGGTAAACTAACAGTAGTTAAATTAATGCAACTATGAAAAGCACCTATATGAGTAAAAGTACAAGAGGGAAGTTCTACTGAAGTTAAATTACTACAGTATTCAAAACAATCAGACCCTAAAGTTTTTATTAATGAGGCATTAATACTTTTTAAATTATAACAACTCTGAAACATTCGTGCACCAACTGTTGTAAGTTTAGGAAATTCTATTGATTCAAGAGAAGTACACATTTCAAAAGTACCCATATGAGTACCATTAAGAGATCCTGAAGCACCCGTACAAAGAGGAAAATTTACAGATTTTAAACCTGTACAACCCCAAAATACTCCACTGTATAAATAATCTACTTTAGGTAAATTTACTCCAAGTAAAGTATCATAACCTCTAAAAGCATAAGCACCTAATCTAGTACATGTACTATTACTATAATAAGTTAAATTACCTTGAATAAAATCATCTAAATAATAAGGACCAACTGTTTGATTTATAGCATTTTGCATATCAATTATAGTATAAGTACTACTAGTCCCTAATTTTGACCTTATTGCTGAAGCCAAAGAACTAATATAAGATTCCTGATAAGGTTTTAAAGGCATAAATTATTCCTCCACAAAGGCTGTTATTCTTGCTGCATAAGTAACCCAATTAGTAGCAGATTTATATGAATCTACCAGACTTGAAGGTACATATATAGAACCATAATAACCTAAATAGGTAGACTTACTCATTGGAGTATTATCAAAAGCAGAAGTATTTGATAATATACATATAGAATTACTTAGTAAATTCAAAACAGATAATTTGTTACAGCCATAAAAGGCAGAACTTCCTATAATAGATAATTTAGGGAAAGTTAAAGCCATTGATAAATTACTACAAAGATTAAAAGTGTATGCTGGAATATATTCTATATTAGAAAAATCAATAATAAGTGATTCTAATTTATTACAATTATTAAATGCACCTGTCCATGAATAAGTTGTAGTTTCTTCAAAACTATAAACTTTAGGAAAATTAACCGTAAGTAAATTAGTGCAACTTCCAAATAAAGCATTAGCTAAAGTAGTAATATTACTGTTTTCAATAATTGATAAACTACTGCATTTTCCAAAAGCTCCCTGACTGGCATACCTACATTTAGAAAATGAAATAGATTCTAGATTAGTACAACCAAAAAGAGCAGATTTACCTAATGAAAGAGTTTCAGGTAATTCTACAGAAGTTAAATTAGTACAATTATTAAATCCAGCAAATTGATAACAAACGGGAACACTAATTGAGGTTAATGTAGAATAAGAACCAAAAGCATTATTACCTATGTAATTACAATTAGGTAAATCAAGTGAAATCATATTAATATTTATACAACTATAAAAAGCATTTTCACCAACACTTTTACAAAGAGGTAAACTTATTGAAGTTAAGCTACTACATCTATAAAAAGCATAATTATCTACAATTTCAACTTTAGATAGGTCTAAGTCGCCAGCTATTGAATAACAATGCCGAAAAGTATTGTCTCCAATAACTTTGCAATTAGGGATATAAATTGAGGTGAGATACTTACAACTATAAAAAGCATAATTTCCAATCTTTTCTACATTGGGATAATATATAGAAGTTAAAGTATTACTACTAATACTATACATTAAATATGGTTTTATGCTAGAATAAGTATCATTACTAGAAAAATTTATATATTTTGTATCTACATAACTGCTTATTAAAGAAAAGAAGGCTGCAGCATCTCCACCTTTATTTGTTAAAGTAGAAACGGCCCGTGGCATTTGTGATAATGTATATGTATCACTAGTACTATTACCTTCTCTTAATAAATCAGCTATTTTAATAATACAATTTTCAGGATATAATCTTATAGTATTAGACATTGAACCTCTAATAAGCTACATTTGTAGCATCTAAAGAATTTATACAAGATACAATAGCATCATGTAATACTTTTGGTGAAATTAATTTACCATCAGTGCTAGTACCTGTATCAGCTTCTGTTTGTTCCATAGTTTCAAGAGTATTATCTTTTATATCATACCCATTAATTTTACTTATAGTTGGCATAAGTTCCTCCTCTTTTAAAATTTAGCAAAAATATTATGATTCAGGTTCTTCTTGCATATAAGAAGCATAAGTAGACCAGTTAGTAGCGGTTTGATATTTTTCTAAAATAGTAGGTTCTTCTGAACTTGGGTTTGCTGTTCTAGGAACATAAATAATACAATTAGCATCAATTCCAGTAAAAGCATTAGTATTAGCTAAAGTCGGGGGAGTTTCACTTAAAAAATGATATTCTAATATACTATTACAATTTTTAAAAGCATTAGCTTCTATACTTGTAACTTTATTAGGTATAGTTAATTTAACCAGCCCTTGACAGCCTTCAAAAGCGCTACTTTTTATTGCTGTAACCTTTTCAGGAATAATTATTTTAGATAAGGCATTACAGCTCTGGAAAACACTGGCATTTATCACAGTTACTTCTGAATTTAAAGTTACAGACTTTAAACACTGGCAATTATTAAATGCATTAGCAGAAATTGTAGTTACTCCAGAAATATCTAATGTATTTAATACAATACAACCTCTAACAAATTCACCTATACTAGGTTGACCTGTAGGGAATACAGTTTTCTTTAAATTCTTACAATTATAAAATGTTGAAGTTACTGTACAATTATTAGGAATCGATGCTCTTTTCATAGTTGACTCAGTAAAAGTTGAATTTCCTAAAGACCCTGACTGAGCTTTAGAAAAAGATACTCTAATAAAATCATAATCATATCTAAAAGCATAATTACCTATATTAACTCCACAATCAGGTGGAAAAACTATAGCTTTTAATGAATTACAATATTCAAAACAATTATTTGAAAAAGTTAAACCTGATATTTTAGGTATAGATACAGTTTCTAATTTTCTAAAACCATAAAAATTATATTGTTTAATATCTTTAATATTTGAACCAAATTCTACTTTAATAACTCTTTGCTGTTGCCAAGCTTTAGTTGGTACTACAATAGATGTACTCCCAGAATTAGGGAAATTAATAATTCCTCCAGTATTAGAAGTTAAAGAAATAGTATATAAACCAGCCATAGAATAATTATGTGTATAAGTAGTTAATGAAGTTACAGTAGAAGAAGTTGTGGTATCATCACCCCAGTCTATAATAGTAGTTGTCCCTGTTGAATTATAAAATTGTATAGAAAAACTAGGGTGTGAATCTAAACTATCACTATCAATATTAATATAAATCCTAGTAGCCCCATCATCAGTTACATAATTTTGCCCAATATCAATAAATCCATTTGTTTGAACATAAGTTTTAGCATCAGCTAGTGTCCAGTTCCAACCTTGAGCTGTTAACCCCGTATGACTAGGGTTTGGTGGTAAAGCTGTAAGATTAGCAAATTGTGCTGCAGTATAAGTATATAATATAGTACCATCATAGTCCATAAATACTACATCAGCATCTTCATCTACGTCACCACCTAATACATTTACATTTACAGGTGAATAGGCATGGCCTGTTTCTGGTGTATAAGTACCATTATGAGAAACATTTAAAGTATCTAAACTAACTGAACCAGGAAGATTTACATTTACAGAAGCATAATTAGTAACATCGGTAGTACCATTTGAAGTTATATTTAAAGTACCTTCAGGTTTTATATAGGTCTGTATATTTCCATTAGTATCTTTTAATTTAAACCCTTTAACTCCAGGATATTGAACTCCAAAAATATTTAAATTATCTGGCATATTTTAACTCTCCTCACGAATATAGGTCCAACCACCTTTATTATATATACCTAAAAGATTACCTGTAGAAGAACTGTAAACTCTCATTATAGTAGTATACCAAATTTTTGGATAGCCGCTAGTTGTATTGCCTGCAGGACAATATGAAGTAGAAAACCTAGAATCATTTATATAACAATCAATAGTTAATCCTGCTTCAGTACCCACTGTCCCCCCTACTCCAGCATTACCAAAATATCCCATGCCACCGAAAGGATGTCCTACAGAACCTAATTGTATATAAGTAACACTATTACAATTCCGAAAAGGATAATGTCCCATATTAATAGCCTTAGGACATTTTATAGACTTGAGATTAGCCATGTTAGTAGTAAATGATTTTTCATTAAGAGTGGTATATGGGCTTTTAAATGCGGTATTAGGGTATTCAAGACTTACCATTTCAACACAATTAGCAAATGATTTAGCATCTGTACCTGTATAAACATGATACTTATAATAAGCCAAATTATCACTAGCTCTATGATATAGAGGATTATATAATTCTTCCATTGAAGAACGTCTTATTTCTAAATCCATTGGTTATTCTCCTATACTGTTGGTGTATAAGCCCAGTCTCCTATAGTCCGGTAATTATTTAAAATATCTATTTCATATCTTCTATTAGTAGTAATATTGTAACCAATAGGCATATTTAAAGAAGAAGGTAAAGATAAAGTTGGTACAGGTGAACCACTGAGAAAATCAAAATGATAATGAGCCATTGTAGTAGTATCAGCAAGAGTAATAGTTAAAGAAGTTAAAATACCAGTAAAATGATAGATAACTCCTGCTTCTAATTCTTGTGTAACTGCACCATCTGTAGATATAGTAACTTCACTCATAATATCTCTTCCTCTCTCATTTGAAATAGTAACAAAACCATCAGAGCCTTGAATAACATAACCACTTAAAGTCCGTATAGAATTAATAGCCTCTGGGAAGGTATCAGCTACTATAGGACTATTTCCACCTGTTTTTGACCTAATAGCATCAGCTATATCTGCAAATAACTCTGCTATCGTTTCATGAGTTAATTCTGAAGATTCTGACATAACTAATAAGCCTCCGATAATAATGTTTCAGCATAATTAGGAGCATATACAGAAGAAATAATCATTTCATGGTCTGTTCCTGAAATTACAGTATAAGTAATATTTACTACATCTTCTGAAATATTAGCAACACCCTCACTATCAAGAACAGAAGCACCATTTACCCTAACATCTGTAACTGTACCCCCACCAAGGCCACTTATGACATCACCGAAAACTTTAGCGGTTATAAATTTAGGAGTCTGGTCAGTGCCAGTTGTTATTTCTGCTTGCGTCAAAGTAGTATGAGCAGTATCATAAATATCATACTCAGTACCCTCATAATTAACTCTATCTATATAAGGTCTTACTGTATCTGGCATATAATACCTCCTTAATTAGCTTTAACATAATTCGCCTGAGTATTTAATACAGAGTTAGGGTCGGCCTGTTCAACCCAAGAACCATTTATTTTTATATAAACTTTTGAATATTGAACTCAAGCATTATTAACCTTTATATATAATTTAGCAGAGACCCCACCAATAGAAATTACTAAATTGTGAGCTGCCTGTATATTTGATAAAGAATATTTATAACTTGTAACTGTGTTACCTTGCTTATCTTGACCTGTTTCCTGGTCTAATTGTGAGGTAACATTTGTACCATTATCAGTCATTGTTACAGCTGCCTGATAATTATCTGGTACAATATTTATTCTATAACTATCACCAGGTAATACAACCTGTTGACCATCCGGGAATATTCTACCTTCACCAGCAGCAACTGAAGTTATAAAATAATAAGTAACATCACCAAATACAAATATTAAACTGTGTTTAGAATCAATATCATTTATAGTATATTCATAATAACCGGCACCTGTTGTAGGTTCAATAGAAGTTATTTTCCATTGTAAGTTATCATTATTAC
>CAMYZQ010000041.1 GCA_947303895.1 uncultured Bacillota bacterium
CTTTTTTAGCAGCTATAACAAAACTTTCTTTATCAGATCCAAATATTTGTTGTGCAATAGGTCTTTCTTCTTCACTCATTTTAAGCATAGAGAAAGTTTTCTTATCTTCATACATAATAGCTTTATCAGAAACCATTTCTGCAAATACTATTCCTGCACCTAGTTCTCTACACATTCTTCTAAATGCGCTATCGCATACACCTGCCATTGGAGCTAAACAAATATTATTTTCAATTGTTACATTTCCAATCTTAAACATTTCTTTCACCGGTAATATAATACTATTTTTCAGTGCAAATTACAACTAATCTTTTTTGAGTATCATCTGTACATGTAATTAGTGTTAATCTATTCTCATCATTAAATATAGAACTATCAGATACATCTACTATTCTTTTTTCATTAACTATATATCTAAAATCATGTCTAAAGTCACTAATAATTATTTCATCTCCTATCTTTATTGAATATAGTTTATGAAAAACATATCTATTATTATGACCAGATAATATTATATTTTTACCCTCTCCTATACTAGAAGATAACTTATGCATAGATACATAATTTTCATCTATTGCTTTATCACCTTTTTTAATTAAATTTTTATAATTATATTTAGGTATATAAATATAACCTTCATATATAAATGTTATATTATTATCTTTAGAAAGTATAACTTCATCTACTTTCATGTCTAATTTATATTTATTATATGTTGGAATAAATAACACAAATAATGATAAAACTAATAACACTTTAATTATTCTTTTTAACATATAATAGTCCTATTACATCAAGTATAAGTATTATATAAGGCCATACTTCTTTTGAAGTACTAGTCTTTGGCATAATAGTTTTATCATTATTTATAGTAAGTGATCCTATGCAAAAAGTGTCATTAACTTCAAACTTAACAAGTTCTGAATTTAACTTATATCCGTTTTCTACAGATGTTTCCTTAATATAATATGTTCCATAATTAAGATTTAATTTAGCTGTTCCATCTATAGTATTACCTTTATATATTACATTCATATCTTTATCATATACTTCATATGTAGTATTAATCTTATTATCCAATTCATCTGCACTAATAAATGTTACTTCACATAGTATTTTTTTATTAACTAAATCTATCTTTTTATATACTATACTTTCCTTATTATTAATATAATCTAATGAAACATTATAAACTTTATTATCTAATTCATATCCATATAAGGTACTAATTTCCTTTAAAGTATATCTTCCTAAAGGTAATTCTTTTGAGTAATCATATTCATTTTTAGAGGTAATTATTTCATCAACTATATTATTATTTTCATCATATATTTCAAATTTAATACCCTCTAAATAATCACCATCTTCATTTGTTTTTCTAATTTCTATTTTGCCTTTAGTTTTCTCATTATAGAAGTCTATTTCCTTGTTACCGGAATTAGATTCAATAGTAAACATTAACTCGTTATTGTTTATGAAATATCCTGTACTTGCATTTATTTCTTTAATAGAATAATCTCCAGCAGGTAAAGTTAAATTAATTACTCCATCAATAAATTCATATTCTTTATCATTAATTAATACTTTGTTACCTGAGTCTATTATTAACTCATTAGTATCTTTATCTCTTTTATTTATTTTTACTCTAACTCTTTCTACCTTAATAATAAACTTTCCACCTGGTATATCAGGCATCTTAAATGTAGCTAGATCCTGAGTTGGACTATCTTCTCTATCATAAACTATAGTTTTATCATAACTATTTTTTATTGGAGTTAAATATACTTCATAAGTTCCAAGTTTATCTGGATAAAATACTAAAGTATTATCTACTCTTTTAAAATCCATTTCAGATGAAATATCATATAAATCTAGAACTCCATTATAGTCTGTTAAAACATATTCTTTTCCTGTGTAAAAAGTATTAGTAATATTATCCATTGAAGGCATTCTTCCAGATAAAGAAACCATTTTAAGTATTTCATTTTTTTCATAAGATATATCCATTTCAGGAGTAGATGTATCACTTCCTGTATGCCATTTAATATCTTCATCTCTTGATAATCTCCATATTAGTTCTTGAGTAGCCATATAATATCTAATAGTATTATGATTCTTAAAGCCATATCCATAATAAGCATATAATTCCATTTTTCTTTTAGATTCCTCTGAATATCCTGAAATATTCCAATTATCATATGAATTGTATCTATCGAAATTAATACTAGTTTCAGGTTGAATACAGTATGCTAATTTTCCATTAGCATAATTAAACTTTAATTGTCCGTAGGAAAACACTTTACCATTTCTATAATGAAATGACCATATGTTATCCACATAGTTTTTACTAATACTAGTATCTAACGAAGCTGCCTTAACTTCTATAAAACACATAAATATCAAAAGTATAATTATTATCTTTATTAGTCTTTTCATTTTCCACCTCACATATTATATTGACTAATAAATTAATAATTCCACTAAAAAAAGAAATATTTCTATTTCTTTTATTGTTTTTCCCTCGCAGCTTCTATTCTTTCAAAGACTTTTTTCATGGTTTTTGATACTATTACATGATTATCTCTATTCATATTAGAAACATATCCAATACTTCCAAGAATCTTATATAAATCCATATATCCATCATTACCTCTTTGACCATAAATAGTAAAAATATTATCTAACAAATTATGATCAAACGATGCTTTACATAATCTAAACATTGGATCATCTTTTCTATATATAGTTCTTGAAAATTCATTAATAAATCTATAAAAAATACTATACTCACTAAAGCCTTCAAAAAATGTTGAATTCTCTGGTCTAGCATATTCAGTTACATTAGGAGTATTTTCTCTCTTAAAACATTTTCTATAAATCATAGCCCTAGCAGTATATTCACTAATAACCTGATCCATTAAATTTAATCCTTTTATAGGACTATCTACACTTTCATCAAGCTCAAAGCACCATTCATAATCCCTTATAAATCTTTCTATTTTTGTATCTTTATATACTTTTAATCCTCTTTCTATTTCATTAGCAACTTTTGCAAGTTCACGAAATATAACTAAATCTAAATTATAATTAACAAACATACTTGAACAGCACCAATCAGTATTAACAGTTATTGTTGGAGTTCCTTTATCATATGTAGTTACAGCATCTCCACCAAAATGATTATCTATTATAAAATCTACCTCTGTTAATCTTGTCTCAATTTGTGGAACAACATTTATATCAAATAAACCTAGTTCACTACCAAGTCTTATAAATTCTTTTTTCTTTTCTTTAAATTGTGCTTCAGTTATATCTACTGCCATATTATTCATCTCACTTTTTATTAATATATATTATACACATATATATGTCAACTATTCAATAAATCCATCTTCTGGAATAGAAAGAGGATCTTTAGTCTTCTTTACATATCTATCTTCTTCTGAGAATATACATCCGCAATACTTTTGCATATATATTCCATACTCTTTAGCTTTCCTTTGACCAAGATAGAAACCTCTTCTAAAATCTCTATATAAGAATTCTATACCATATTCTTTAGAAAGTTTTTCACAGTACATCTTAATAAAATCATGTTTTTGATAAATACTATATAGTAATGTTGTACTAACAGCATCATATCCATTCTCTTTTGCATATTCAAAAACTCTTCTTAAACGTACTGGATAGCAATAATTAACGCATCTTGCCAAAATATTATCACTTACTTGTTTACAGAACTCGTCAAGGCCATAGTTATCTTCTACTATTAAATTAAAATCCATAATATTAGATACCTCTTTTAAAGCATTTAATCTTGCTTCATATTCTTTATATGGATGTATATTTGGGTTAAACCAATATATATCTGGTTCTATACCTTCTTCTCTTAATGAATCAATACAATATATAGAACAAGGAGCGCAACATGCATGCATTAATAATTTCATAAAATCACCTTGCAAATATTATAACATATTTACATCTTAATAATTCTTAATAATTTCTTTATTTCAAATTAATATTTGTTTTATATAATGAAATTGTAGTAAGGAGGATGATAACTAAGAAAGAAAGGAAAATCAAAAAACATAACTGTAAAATTAATTAGAGTTTTCCCTACTCTAATATACTAATAAATTAATAAATACTAAACCCCTATTAAACTTTTAGAAAAACCAAGAAATTGGTTTTTTCTTTATATGTGATATAATTATTAAGGAGTGTAATTATGGAAAAGATATTAATAGTTGATGACAATATAGATATTGCTGAACTAGAAAGTTATATATTAAAAGAAGAAGGTTTTGAGACAGTTATAACTCATTCTGGTGAAGAAGCATTAGAAGAAATAAATAAAAATAAATATGATCTTATACTTATGGATATTATGATGGATGGAATATCTGGAATAGAATTATGTGCTAAGGTTAGAGATAAAGTTAACTGCTCTATTATATTTGTAACTGCTAAAGCTAATTTAGTAGATAAAATGGTTGGTTTTGAAATAGGAGCAGATGATTATATAACTAAACCTTTTGAAAGTGCAGAACTAGTTTCAAGAGTTAAAGCTCATTTAAGAAAAGATAAAAGAAATCAAAATATCTCTAAAGGAAATATTATTACAATTGGAGATATTAAAATTAATAAAGAAAATTATGAAGTATATAAGAAAGATAAAAGAATTAAATTATCTACTAAAGAATTTGAAATACTTGTTTATCTTATGGAAAATGCTGGTATAGTTTTATCTAAAGAACAAATATATGAAAATGTATGGAAAAGTTCTTTTGGTGATATTGGATCAGTAGCAGTTCATATTAAGAATCTTAGAGATAAAATCGATAAGGAGGAAAAGTATATTATAACTGTTTGGGGATTCGGTTATAAGTTTACTAAAGATGTAAATGAGTAATATTAATACTAAAAAAAGTTTTTTAATTTTCTTTATTATAGTTTTAGTTACAAACTTTTTATTTCTTGGAATATGGTTTAAGTTTGGCGTACAGTCCTCTATTAAAGAAGGATATAGTTCTTTAGAAAAAGAAATAAAAGAAGATATTTTATCTAATATAGAAAAGTCTATAGTTGGTGATAAAGTAGATGTTATGGATCTATTTGGAAATATAGCAAATAAGTATAACCTACTATTAATAGTTAAAGATAACAATAATAATATAATATTTAATAATACTAGAGATACTAGTGATGTTGAATATTTAATGCCATTTATAGTAACTATTAATGATGAACAATATTTACTTAGTGTTGGTAAAATAAATGAATTTAATGTTGTATCTATAACTAAGAAGTTTATGATATTTGAAATAATATTTACTTTAGTTATATTAATGCTTGCATTAATTGTATCTAATGAAATATTACTTAAACCTATTGAAGACACTATTAATGATATAAAGAATTATAAGTTTGGTATTAAACCAAAGAAAAGAAAAGTTTTAACAGAAATTGGATATATTCAAAATGAGTTCGTAGATTTAACAGAGAATCTAGAAAAAGAACATGAAGAACAAAATAGAATTATATCTGCTATATCACATGATATTAAAACTCCTTTAACATCTATACTTGGATATAGTGAAATATTATCTAATAAAAAATTAACAGTTAATGAAAGAAAACAACTAGAAGAAAAAATATTTATTAAATCACAAGATATGAAAGCAATAGTATCTGACTTTGATGATTACCTACTATCTAATAAAGATAGAACATATAACTTTACTGAAATAAATATTAGAGATTATTTAAATAGATTAAAACTTGAATATAAAGATGATTTAAAAGATAAGAAAATAAGATTTGAAATATTTGATAGATCTAGAGCAAGAACTATGAAAATAGATATTGGTAAAATGAATAGAGTTTTTGCTAACCTAGTTTCTAATAGTATTAGACATATGGATAAGAATGGAAGAATAACTATTACTTGTAAAAGTGATAAAGAATATATTTACTTTGAATTTAAAGATAATGGAACTGGTGTTTCAGATGAGAATATAAGTAAAATATTTGATCCTTTATTTACTACGAATAAAGCAAGAAAGATAAATGGACTTGGATTATCTATATGTAAGGAGATAGTTGAAATGCACGGTGGAAAAATCTATGCAGTGTCAAAAGATATAGATAAGAAACCTGGTGAAAAAGAAGGATTAACTATTAATTTTTCAATAAAACAAAATATAAATTAACTATTGACATTAAAAGTAAAAACAAGTATACTTAAGTAGTAACTTGTTTTGATGCAGGTGTAGTTTAATGGTAGAACTTCAGCCCTCCAAGCTGACTACGGGAGTTCGATTCTCCTCACCTGCTCCATTAAAAAAATAAAGCACTTATTATTAAGTGCTTTTTTTATTTATAATTATACATTATTTTTAAAAATATCGCTCCTTCAAAAAACATGTCAAAAATTGGACAAAAAACACCTTTTATGGTAATATAAATTCCATTGAAAAAGGGGGTGGAATGTATTTTATGGAAGTAGAAGTAATTCATCATACTGCAGAAACTCAAAAAAATATGATGGGTTTATTACCTATATTAAACAGTAAAGCTGAAACTATTGAGCTTGACTTCGTTTTTACAAGAGATGGTATTCCTGTTTGGACACATAATGTCTTTCCAACACAGTTACAAAAATATGAATCTATAGAATCAAAAGAGTTAAAATTGTCAAAAAAAGCATTAACTTTATATAGAGTATTAGATATTATTAATAAAAATCACAAAGTAATGTTGGACATAAAATATGTTCCAAGAGACCTTTTAAAATCTGATAGTTTTAAAAAATTATTAGAATACTTAAATAATTATGATAAATCTGGTGGTATTCAAATTCAAACACTAGATTTAGGATTATTACAAAAATTATCTGATAGTGGTTTTTCAAATATTGAACCAGGTCTAATCATTAACGTATTATCTAAAAACTATATTAACAAGTCTAGTATACCTAGAATAGATTTTATGTCTATTTCTTCAGAGTTATGGGAACGTAATAGTGGTAAATATATTAAAGACTGTAATGATAAAGAATTATTTAAGGATGTAAAATTATATGCATGGACTTGGGATGTTTCAAAAAGATTTCAAAGTATAATTCCAAGTAGACCTGAAACAGAAGAAAGAATTCAAAACTTTATTGATATGGGTGCTGATGGTATTATTACTGGTAACCCTAATATGGTTTTAAAACTTTTAAATTCACAAAATAAAAAGAACTAGTTAACTAGTTCTTTTATTTTTTTCTATATATTTAATTGCTTCTGTAGCTGCTATTGCTCCATCTGAAGCAGCAGTTACTAATTGTCTTAAATCTTTCTTACAACAATCTCCGGCAGCAAATATACCATCTAAATTAGTATGAGTATTATCAGCAATAATATATCCTTTATCATCTACTTCTATTATTGAATCAAATTCTTCATTTGATGAATCAAATCCTATAGAGATAAATAAACCATCTATTTTAATATTCTTAGTATCACTTGAATTAGTAATATCTATACTTTCTATAGTATCAGAAGAATTAATCTTATCAACACTATAATTAGTTATTACTTCTATATTATCTTTTTCTACTTTTTCTTCTAGATCTTTTCTAGATATTAAATATACTTTAGAAGCTAAATTAGATAAATATTCTGCATCTTCAATAGCAGACTTTCCGCCACCTACTACTGCAACTACTTTATCTTTATAGAAGTTTCCATCACAAGATGCACAGTAAGATATTCCTTTACCTACCAATTCTTTTTCACCAGGTATATTTAGACTTCTTCTTTCAAGTCCTGTAGCAATAATAATTGATTTACATTCATATTCATGTTTATCAGTTATTACTTTTTTATTAATACCATTTTGAATACTTTTTGCATCTTCAAAAACTAATTCTGCTCCTAGTGATGTGGCTTGTACATATAAATTAGTAGCTAAATCTACACCAGAAATATCTAAGAATCCTGGATAGTTTTTTACATGTGGAGCACTAATTATTCTTCCACCATAGTTTTGTTTTTCTAATATTAAAACTTTTTTATTTGCTCTTGATGCATATATAGCAGATGTTAATCCTGCTATACCTGCTCCAATAATTATAATATCGTACATAATTAATCCTCAAATAAACTTTCTATTTCATTTACAGGAACTAATCCTACACTTCTTTTTACTTCTTTACCATTTTCAAAAAGAATTAAACAAGGAATAGAACTAATACCATATTCAATAGCTAAATCTCTATCATCATCTACATCAATAGCTACTATTTTTTTACCATCTTTAGCAACTTGATCTAATAC
>CAMYZQ010000042.1 GCA_947303895.1 uncultured Bacillota bacterium
TAGATCAAGCAAATTATCAAGGAAATGCTGTAGTAAATTATACTGGTCATGAAGTGGATTATACTAGAGTAATTGAACATAAACATTTTGAATTTGATTCAACTAGTCCTAAGACAGTTGTAACATTTGAATATCCATCTGATTATGAAGAAGGAATGGAAAAATATTATACAATTAATGATGATAAGAATAATGCGTTAGCAGAACAATATAGAGAATTAGCATCTAAAGAAGAAAAGACTATCTTTGGTGGAAGACTTGCTGAATATAAGTATTATGATATGGACGATGTTATTAAATCAGCATTTGAAAAAGTAGAGAACCTATAAAATGAATAATAGAAAGAATTATATTACAATTCTTAGTGTTATATCTGCAATTGCAGTTGTTTTGCTACATACTAATGGGTGCTTTTGGAGTTTTGGTAAAGAAAGATATTGGGTAACAGCCAATATAATTGAATGTGTATTCTTCTTTGCAGTTCCAATTTTCTTTATGATTTCTGGGGCAAATCTAATAGATTATCAAGAAAAGTATTCGACAAAGGAATTCTTTATTAAGAGATTAAAAAAAGCAGTAATACCATATTTTATTTGGAGTATTTTATGGATTATCTATGCTATAATTGCTAAACATATACCAATAAAATGGCTTAGTCCTAGTTATATTTTTAATGGTTTCTTTAGTTCAACGGTTATGAGCGTATATTGGTTCTTTCTTCCATTATTTGGAATATATTTATGTATGCCATTATTTGCTTCTGTTGATAAAGAAAAACGTATAAAAGTCTTTAGCTATATTGTTTTAGTATCTTTCGTTACATACAGTTTACTTCCATTTGTTTTTAGTGTATTTAAATTAAATTTTTATTATGGAATTCCTTTTTGGGTAGGTAGTGGATATTTAATATATCCATTACTAGGATATATCCTAGATAAGAAAGATATTAGTAAGAAATTAAGAATAATTATATATATTCTTGCAATACTTGGATTATTAGCTCATATTATTGGAACACAAGTATTATCATTTAATGCTGGTGAAATTATAAAAACATACAAAGGATATTGTAATGTTCCATCATTATTCTATTCTGTAGGTATATTTGTATTTGTTAAAGAAATTTCTAAAAAAATAAAGAACTTTAAGATAGTAAACTTTTTATCAAAATATACATTTGCAATTTATCTTATGCATATGTTTATTATTGATATAATTTGTATGTTTATTCACGTAAATCATAGAAGTATTTACTATAGATTAGGTATGCCTTTAATAGTAATACCAATATGTATTTTAATTACTTATTTGATGAGAAAAATACCAATTATTAAAAAGATTGTTCCGTAAAATAAAAATCTATCAATTGATAGATTTTTTGTTTGACACTTTTGTTGATTGATTGGTTGAATGATATATCATTTTTTGGTATAATCAAATATACAAAGGATAGGTGTTATATATGAAGAATTCAAGGAAAAGAAAAATTTCTAAGAAGAAAGTATTTATTTTAATCTTGATAATCATATTATTACTTGTTATTGGTGGATTATGTGTTTGGAAATTCGTTTTAAACAAGGATGGTTCTCCAAAAGGTAAGAAGATAACCGCTAAGTTAGAAGAAAAAGTAGATGTTGTAGATTTAGAGTCTAAAACAAGACCTCTTGCAATATCAATAAATAATACTCCTGTAGCTATTAAAGTTCAGGAAGGGTTAAATAAAGCATTCTTAATCTATGAGATTCCAACAGAAGGAAGTACTGCTAGATTAATTGCTGTATTTAAAACAGATGAAGATGTAAAAGTAGGAACTATTAGAAGTGCTAGACATAATATGATAGACTTTTCATTTGAATCAGATGCAATATTTGTAGCATTTGGTTGGAGCCATTATGCTAAAGATGATTTACAAAACAAAAAAGTAATCAATTATATTCAAGGTATGGTTGGAGAAGGTGGTATGTGGAGAGATAATCCAGAAGACCTAGATTCAGAACATACTGTATACTTACAAACTGATAAAGTTAAAAATTATGCTAAAGATAGTAAAGATTATTCTTTAGAAAGTAATCCTAGTGATACTATAGTATTAAAATACAATGTAATAGATGTAGACCTTAGTGATAAAGAAGGTGCTATGACAGCAAATCATGTATCAATTGATTATGGATCTGTTACAAATGATTTTAATTATGATCCTGATACTGGTATGTATACTAGAATTGTTAATGATAGAATAACAGTTGATCATAATACTAAAGAACCATTTACTACTAAGAATATAATTGTTCAAAAGATTAAATATAATAGAGCAGATGATGGATATTATTGGAATTTACATACTGTTGATTCTGGTGATGGATATTATATAACTAATGGATATGCTATTCCAATTAAATGGAGTAAATCTGATAGAAAAGCTAAAACTAAGTTTACTACACTAGATGGTGAAGAACTAGAAGTATCTGATGGAAGAACATATATTGAAGTACAAGTTACTTCTAGAGATACAACTATAGAATAGGAGTTTGACATGAAAAAGAAAGAGAATAAAAAAATAACCAAAGATAAAACTAAAGGAAGTAAAAAGATTGTTAGTAGAATTATAAATATATTATCTATAATAGTACTTGCAGTATTCTTATATTATATATATAAGTCTAATCTATTCCCAATTAAATATTTTAGAATAACTGCTATTGCACTTGTATCTTTAGAAATAATTTATACATTACTTTGTATTAATAAGAAAAGATCTGGAGTAATACTTAAGATATTTAATGTATTTGCAATTCTATTCATAATTGCAGAGTGTGCAGGTTTCTATTATGTATATAGAACAATTAATTTCTTAGATACTAATCTTGGAAAGAACTTTGAATGGGATGAATATTATGTAATTGCTAATATTAGTTCAGATATTAAAAAGATTAGTGAAGCTGATGGTGGAGAGATTTACTATTATGTTGATACTGAACATTATAGTGAATTAAAGGCAAATCTTAAAAAGAAAACATCTGCTAAAATAGTTAAAACAGATACATTAGATGAATCATTAATGAAATTAAGTTATCCTGAAAATCTAGTAATTTTAAATGCAGGAACATATGAATCTATTGCTACTAATGATGAAACATATGCTTCATATTTAAAAATAGTAGATACTATTAAGTTTAGAATTAAGAAAGAAAAACCAAAGACTCCTGATATTGATATTACTAATACGCCATTTACTATATATATTAGTGGTATTGATACAAGAGGAACAACACTAATTAAGAGAAGTTTATCGGATGTTAATATGGTAATGGTTGTTAATCCAAATACTAGAACAATATTACTTGTTAGTATTCCAAGAGACTCATTTGTCCAATTACATGAAACTACTGGTAAGAAAGATAAATTAACACATGCTGGAAGTTTAGGTGGTGTTGAATTATCTAAAGCTACTGTAGAAGATATGTTAGATATTAAAACAGATTATTATATAAGAGCTAATTTCCAAGCTGTTATGAACCTTGTTGATGCAGTTGGAGGAGTAACTGTTTATGAAGATGCTTCTGATACAAGATTTTCTTGTTGGACTGATAGAAGATGTTGGATTGAACCAGGAGAAAATAATCTTAATGGTCAATGTGCTTTAGCGTTTGCTAGAGAAAGATATAATTATTGGGATGGAGATATGCAAAGAAATAGAAATCAACAAAAAGTGTTGATGGCTATATTTAATAAATTAACTTCATCATATACTTTAGCAGCTCATTATACTGATATACTAGCTGCTATGGAAGGTACATTTGAAACATCTATGTCTACAGACGAAATAAAAAAACTTGTTAAGTTCCAATTAAATGATATGAGAGGATGGACATTTGAATCTCAAAACATAACTGGTCCTACTGGTAGAGAAGCTACTTATTCTGGAGGATCTACTGAATTATCAGTTGTATATCCAAGTCAAAAGACTATTAATGAAGCAAAAGATGCTATAGCAAAAGTACTTGCTGGTGAGTCTTTACATCCAGAAGAAACTGAAGAAACAACTGAAGAAGAATAATAAAAAAGTTTTACATTTTGTAAAACTTTTTTTTATTGTTTCATGATATAATGATTGTAGGAGGTACTCTTATGAAAAAAAAGAAAATATTAGATATTATTGTAATGGCATTTTTAGTGTTAAATCCATTAATAGATTTATTTGGATGCTTTCAAGATAAATACTTAAATATTCCTGTTTCAATTAATTATATTATCAGAGGATTATTCTTCCTAGGAATATTTATATACTTATTTACTAAGAAAGATAATAGAAAAATGTTAATAGTATTTTTAGTATATTTCTTATTAGCAATATCTTCGTATTTTATGAGAAGTTTAAATCTATATGAAGAGTTAGTAAATATATTAAAGATTTTCTATTTACCTATAATGATGATGTTCTTTGCTAAATATAGAAATGAATATATAGATGATAGATTTATACTTGGAACATATTTTTTATATATAATTACATTTGTTATTATGTATATATTTAAAGTAAATAAAGAATATTTAAATACTATTGGAGTTATACTTGTAGGGCTTCTTCCTATAACATTAAACTATGTTTTAGAAGCTAAGAGTTATATATTAAAAATAGTATTTGGTTTAGCATTAGCTTTAAGTATTTATTTAATTAGTACTAAGTTAATAGTTCTTGGAGTATTCTTAGTTACATTATGTACTTTGTTTGGTAAATATAAATATGAATTTATTTATAATGATTATAAGAAGAGATTAAAAATAATATTAATATTTTTAACATTTATTGGAGTATTTGTATTACTTGTTAGATTCTCACCATTTTATGTTAATGTTAAGAATCAAATAATTGGACTTAATATTCATAGTTTTAAAGATGTATATAAATTGAGAACAATTGATAGATTTGTATTCTCTGGTGGTATTACTAGAGCAGATAATGTTATGGGGCCACTATTAAAACATGGTTATACTAATATCATGTATGGTATTGGTAAAACAGGTATAGTTAAATATACTGGAATAGATATATTTGATATATTTGCTACTACTGGTTTATTTGGTGGAGTAATATTCATTATTATGTTTAGTTTTATTCATAGAAAAACTGAACTTAAGAAAGTATATTATTTCTCATATTTAGTTTTTGTTATTACATCTATCTTTATTGGTAGTGTATTAATATATCCATCAATTTCTTTATTAATGTCTACACTTTATTTAGTGTCATTTAATTCAGATAAAATTGTAAAAAAAAAATCCTGTTAATATCTAATATGTATCCATCTAATAAATATGGTTATTATGGGATATATGTTAAGAATGTTAAAGAAATATTAGATAGAGAATACTACGTTGAAACAGTAGTATGTCATAAAGAAGAAAATAAATTTAAGAAGTTATTATCATATATTAATTTATATCTTGGAGTTATCTTTAAGGGAATAGTTAATAACTATGATTATTTATATGTTCATTTTATATCATCATCTTCTTTTGGAGCAGTTTTAACTAAACTTACATCTAAAGATGTTAAGTTAGTTTTAAATGCACATTGTAATGATGTTATAGATGACACTAAAAAAGACCTTAAAAACATTAGAAAGACTAGAAGATATATAAAGTATGCTGATAAGGTAATAGTGCCTTCAGAATACTTTAAAAACATAGTTAGAGATAATTATTATTATGATGAAAATAAAATAGTTGTATATCCTTCTGGTGGAGTAGATACTAGTGTATTTATTGATCTAGATAAAGAAGAATGCAAAGAAAAATTAAAGTTAAATAAAGATTATAAATATATTGGATTTGCTTCTAGAATAGAAGCTAATAAGGGATATGATATATATCTTAGATTTATTAAAGAACTAGAAAAAGATAAGAAAATAGGAGACTATAGATTCTTAATAATAGGAACTGGTTCTGAAGAAAAGAAGTTAAATAGTTTAATTAAAGATTTAAACTTAGAAAAGTATGTAGAAGTTAGAAGTATGCTTGAAGGAGAAGATTTATTATATTTTTATAATAGTATTGATGCCTTTATATTTCCAACCTATAGAAGAAGTGAAAGTCTTGGTTTAGTTGGTCTTGAAGCTATGTCATGTGGAACATTTGTAATAGCATCCGACAACTATGGACCAAGTAGTTATGTTAAGAATAATAAAAATGGATTTACTTTTAAGAGTAAAGACCCAATTGATTTAAAAAATAGATTTATAGAGTTTTCTAAATTATCTAATGATAAATTAGATAAGATGATTTCAAAAGCAAAAGAAACAGCTAAAGAATATGATAAGAAGACTACAAAGAATATAATTATAAATGTTTTTGAATAAAACACTATATTTTATTTAATATTTTTGGTAGAATATTACACTATATTTCTTTATGGAGGAATAGATGAAAAATATTATTATAATTGGATCTAGAGGATATAATTATGAATATGGTGGTTGGGAGACATTAGTTTCCAATTTAATTGATAATTATAAAGATGATGATGTAAGATTTTTTGTTCCTGAATTATCATATAAAATGAATAATGAAATAGAGATAAGAAATGGTGTAATATGTAAGCAAGTATTTATACCTAAACATGGCCCTCTTGCCATGTTTAGTTTTGTCTTTAAATCAGTTTTGTATTATACAAACTTAATTAGAAAAGAAAAGATGAAGAATACTATTATATATATGCTAGGTTTTAGAGGAGGCTTCTTATTTAAATTAATTCATAGAAAATTAAATAAAATGGGAGTAAAAGTTATTACTAATCCTGGATATATTAAATCAAAGATTGAAAATAAACCATGGATTGTTAAATACTTAACAAGAAAATCTGAAAAGGAAATGATTAAATATTCTGATATTGTACTATGTGATAGTAAACTATCAGAAAACTATATAAAAGATAAATATAATGTACATACTAAATATATTCCATGTGGTACTAATATTCCTGATACTAAAGATATAGATAAAAAAACCAGAATCTTTATGGAAAAGAAGAATATTAGAAAAAGAGAATACTATTTAGTTATAGGAAGATTTATACCTAAAAATAATATAGATCTAATAATTAAAGAATTTATGCTTAGTGATACTGATAAAGATTTAGTAATAGTATCTGATATAACTAAAAATAAATATTATGATAAATTATTAAAGTCTACAAATTTTAATAAAGATAAAAGAATTAAATTTGTAGGTCCTATATATGATAAAGATATTATTACAAGACTTAGAGTTAATTCTAAAGGATATATATATGGACATAAAGAAGGTGGTATTAATCCATCTTTAATAGAGAGTTTATCTACTTCAGATGTTAATATAGTATATGACAATGAATATAATAGAGAAGTATGTAAAGATTCATGTTTATATTTTACTGATGAAGCATTTAATCTTAGAGACATAATAGATAAAGTTGATAGATTTAAATCAAAAGAATATGAAGAATATAGTAGTAAAGCAAAAGAAAGAGTAAAAGAAGAATATGATTTAAATACTATTATTAAAAGATATAAAAAATTATTTGATTCTTTATTAAAATAAACCATTCAAAATGAATGGTTTTTTAGTGGAATAATTATTTATATATCAAATATTATAATTGGAGGTGTTACATGTATAACATTGAAGATTATAAAAATACAG
>CAMYZQ010000043.1 GCA_947303895.1 uncultured Bacillota bacterium
TCCATACACTCTTTTGAGGTATATATTCTTTTAATGGAAGTAATTCAGGAACTTCGTCATAATCTATATTATCTTTTATTATTAAACTATTTTTATAGTTAAATGGATCTTCTATATATCTTCTAAATAATTCAGAGTTTTTAGTAGATACTTTATCCATTTTATCTTTCATAATTCTAAGAATTTTCTTTCTATTTACATCTTCTGCAGATCTAATACCAAGTCCAAATTCAGCATTATCTTCGAATAATGAATTAGCCCAAGATACACTAAATGGACTAGTTGGAGAAGATCCTCCATAAATAGAAGAACATCCAGTAGCGTTAGCAATAACCATACCTTCTCCAACTACTTGAGTAAGTAATTTAATATATGGTGCTTCACCGCATCCCGCACAAGCTCCGCTATATTTAAATAATGGTTTATTATATGCTACTTGCATAGATGAAAATTTAGGATAAATATTTTTCTTAGTTACTTTACCAATCTTTTCATTTGATCTATCAACTTCTTTATTAGGCATCATAGTAATTGCTTTATTAGGGCATACTGTAGAACATAATCCGCATCCTAAACAAGCATCATAATTAATTTCTAATGCATAGTATAAATCTTTTCCTGGAACTCCTCTATATTTAATATTTGGATGTTCTCTAAGTTCATCTTCAGTTAATAATTTTGGTTTAATTACACCATGAGGACAAACAAGTGAACATTTATTACATGAAATACATGCTGATGAATCCCAGCAAGGTAAATTCTCTGCTATATTTCTTCTTTCAAGTCTAGATGTATTAATATCATAAGTTCCATTATCATGAATTAAAAATTCTGATACTGGTAAATTATCACCTTTTAAATGAAGAACAGAATTAATAATACCTTCATATTCTTTTTCTTCATATATTTTATCTGAATCATCTATAACAATACTATTAATAGATTCAGATGCCATCATAATAGCAGCTATATTACTATTAACTATATCTTCACCTTTACTAGATAAAGATTTTTCTACTTGTTTAATCATTACTTCTAAAGCTTTTTCATAAGGATATATATTAATAACCTTCATAATAGCAGCTTCCATAATATAACTAATCTTACCAGGTATATTATTTAATTTAGCAATCTTAGATGCATCAATAGTAAAGAATCTAAGTTTCTTTTTATATATTAATGCTTTTATATTATCATCTATTTCATCAATTGTTTTAGATGTATTAAGTATAAATATTCCATTATCTTTTATATTAGATAACATATCATAATTATCTAAATAACTATCTTTAGAACATACTACTATATGAGGTGTTTCAATATAATATGGACTTCTTATTTCATCTTTACCAATTCTAATAAATTCTCTTGTTACTCCACCACTCTTATGTGAATCATATAAACCATATTCTTGTACAAATAATGGTGTATTTTCACCTACTAAAGTAACAATATTTTTAGATGCCATATTCATACCATCAGAACCATATCCGTATATAACCATTTCTATATTAGTGTTTGGCACTACAGTATTATTCTTAGGTAAACTCTTATTTGAAACATCATCTATTATTCCTAAAACAAAATCATCTTTCATAGAAGCAGATGCCATATTATCGTAAACAGATAATATATCATTTATATTAGTATTCTTAGAAGATATTCCATATCTTCCACCAACTACTTCTATATCAAGTTTATTATTTTTAATAATATTATTAATATCTAAATACATAGCTTCTCTAGATGTAGTTTCTTTATATCTTTCAAGTACTGTTATTCTAGAACAGTTCTTAGGAAGTACATCTAAGAAATATTTTTCAGAGAAAGGTCTAAATAAATGAACTTCTATTAAACCTAGTTTTTCTTCAGATACTTTAATAGCTTCTTTAATAGTATCACATACAGATCCCATAGCTACTATTACTCTTTTAGCATCTTTATCTCCATAATAATTAAATGGTTTATAATCAGTTTTAAACTTCTTATTAACCTCTTTCATTTTCTTATTAACTATATCAGGTAACTTCTCATAATATTCATTTCTAACTTCTAAATTTTGAAAATAAATATCTTCATTTTGAGTAGTTCCCTTAATAATCTTAGATGATAATAAAGTTTCATTTTTAAACCTATTTATTTGGTCCATATCCACTAGTTCTTTAATTTCACTATCATCTAATAGATTTACTTTATTTAGTTCATGGGAAGTCCTAAAACCATCAAAGAAATTAACAAATGGAACTGAACCTTCTAATGTACTTAAATATGAAAGTAATGTCATATATTCAGTATCTTGTACTGAAGAAGAAGCCATAATAGCAAAACCTGTTCCTCTTACAGCATATATATCAGAATGATCACCAAAAATAGATAATGCATGAGTAGCTACTGTTCTAGATGCAACATTTATTACGCATGGAAGTAATTCCCCTGCTATTTTATACATTTCTGGAATCATTAATAATAAACCTTGTGATGATGTATAAGTACTTGATAGTGATCCAGATAAAAGTGATCCATGTATTAAAGCAGCAGCTCCTGCTTCACTTTGCATTTCAACTAATTTAACTTTATTATCAAATATATTTAATCTTCCATCTATTGCCCATTTTTCTATTAATTCAGGCATTTTAGAAGAAGGAGTTATTGGATATATACCTGCTACTTCCGTAAATAAATAAGATATATAAGCACAAGCATAATTTCCATCAATTACTTTATATTGACTCATCACTATCACCTAACTTAATTATAACATAAAAAATAACTAGTTTTACTAGTTATTTTATTTAAAACTTTGGTGCAGATCTAATTATTTCAAATCTATATTTAATAATAATATTCATTGCATCATCTATATATTCATCAATTTGTTCTTCTGGCATACCCTCAATTCTTTTTACTGTTCTTAAAACTTCAGGTAATATATTAATTATTTCAGAAAATTTTAAGTTGTCAGTATCTAAACTATCTATATTAATATCTTCAGAATATTCAACTTCTTCATCTGTAGGATACTTTTCTAACGTATCTATAATTTCATTAGGAAAATATTTTTTATATTCTCTTGCAGGTATCAAAAAGAAATTATATGAAATAGTTCTAGGTAATTCCTTTATAACTTTAACATCACCATCTAATTTAGAATCATAATATTTCATACCATCTTTAGTCTCAGTTAAATACATATCTTGAGAAGAATCCCAAGTTGGATCAAATATGTATAATCCATTAATATTATATTTTTTATCATTTACTTGAACCAAAGGTCTTAAATGATTAAACTCGTTATCTTCATCATCTTCTTGTACAGACATAATAGCAGACTCAATACCCATTTCTCTAAGTAATTCGCAAAACATATATGTATATCCTGCACATACTATATTACTAGTAGAAAATACTTTAGCTATATTTCTAGAACTTAATGAATGACTATCTTCCTCATCCCATTGATATTCAAAAAACTTAACATGATCATAAGCAAGAGTTATCTTCTCTAACTCTGACATTCCTTCAGTAGGATAAGTTTCTAAAAAAGTATTAAAGAATTCTCTCATATCTAAAAATTCATCTACAGAACAAAAGCCTGGCATTCCTTTAATTCTAACAAGAATATTATCATATTTATTTAAATTTTCTAAACCTTGATAATTCTTATTATCTAGTTCTACTATTATTCTCTTATAGTTTGATAGATCATTATCAGCTATTTCTTTTTCTATATCGTTAGTAGTTTTATCATTAGCTTTTATAATAAGACTATCAGACGATTTATAGTAAGAAGTTAAATACCAAAAATCATCATCTTTTGCAGCATCAAATAGTTCTTCAACATCCCCTATACTATCAAAATCTATTTCAGGAGGACGTTTTTCCACAAAAGTTTTAAAATCAGGATAATGACTAAATAATTTTCTAAACTCTTCTAATATTTCATCATTAAATTTCATATATTTCACCTAATATAATTATATATTATTTTTATTAGTTTTAAAATAAAAAAGAAGAATGTCAAAGAAAAATGAGCAATTATTTTTGCTCATTTCTTATTCTTGCATCATATTTTTTTCTTTCTTCAGTATTAAGAATTTTCTTTCTTAATCTAAAGTTAATTGGTGTTATTTCTACAAGTTCATCACCATTAATATATTCAAGTGCAGCTTCTAAAGATAATTGTTTTGGTCTTTTTAAAACTACAGTATGATCTTTACCAGCGCTTCTTGTATTAGTTAAGTTCTTACCTTTAACAACATTAACAGCAAGGTCAGCATCTTTATTAGCTTCTCCGACAATCATACCTTCATATACTTCAGTACCAGGTTCTACAAACATTACACCTCTATCTTCTAATTGACCTAAAGCGTAAGCTGTACAAGCACCGTTTTCCATAGAAACAAGTACTCCAAGTTTTCTTTCTCCAACTTGTGTTCCTTGTTTTGGTAAGTATTCTTTAAATGTATGATTTAAAATACCAAATCCTTTAGTCATTGTCATAAAGTCTGTTGTAAAACCAATTAAACCTCTAGATGGAACAGTATAAGTTAGTTTAACTACTCCAGGTAAATTAGTCATAGTTTCCATTGTTCCACCTCTAAGGCCTAAAGCTTCAATAATAGATCCTACAGTATCTTCAGGGCATTCAATAGAAACATCTTCATATGGTTCACATTCAACACCATCAATTTCTTTAATAATAACTTCAGGTTTAGATACTTCAAGTTCAAAACCTTCTCTTCTCATATTTTCAATTAAAATAGATAAGTGAAGTTCTCCTCTACCTGAAACTATAAAACTTTCTTGATCGTTATCTCTAATTTTTAGTGAAACATCAGATTCAGCTTGTTTATATAATCTTTCTCTTATTTTAGTAGCAGTAACAAACTTACCTTCTTTACCTACAAATGGAGAAGAATTAACACCAAATGTCATTTGTAAAGTTGGTTCATCTATTCTAAGTTTTGGAAGAGCCTCTTCATGACCTTCAGCACAGATAGTTTCTCCAACTTCTATATCAGCAAGTCCTGCTATAGCAATAACATCACCAGCATGAGCTTCTTCTACTTCTAATCTCTTTAGTCCATAATAACTAAATAGTTTTTGAATTCTAAATTTCTTAATAGAACCATCTAGTCTTACACAAGAAACCATTTCATTAACTTTAACAGATCCTCTATTAATAGTACCAATACCAATTCTTCCTACATAGTCATTATAATCAAGTAATGCAGGTTGAAATCTAAATGCACCTTCTTCTACTTTTGGAGCAGGTACTTCATTAACTATTAAATCAAATATTGGATCCATAGTCTTTTCTTGAGTACTTAAATCAGGGCTTAAAGAACAAGTTCCATTAATAGCAGATGCATAAACTGTTTTGAAATCTAATTGTTCATCAGATGCACCTAATTCCATTAATAATTCTAGAACTTCTTCTACTACTTCATTAATTCTTGAAGTTGGTTTATCAACTTTATTTACTACTACTATAATTTTTAAATTAGCTTCTAATGCTTTCTTTAATACGAATTTTGTTTGAGGCATAACACCTTCATAAGCATCAACAAGTAATATAGCACCATCAACCATGTGCATAATTCTTTCTACTTCACCGCCAAAGTCCGCATGTCCAGGAGTATCTAAGATATTAATTTTATAATCTTTATACTTAACAGAAGTAGGTTTAGCTAAAATAGTAATACCTCTTTCTCTTTCAATATCATTAGAATCCATTGCTCTTTCAGCAACTACTTCATTTTCCCTAAATGTATTAGATTCTTTTAATAATCCATCTACTAAAGTAGTTTTACCATGGTCTACGTGTGCAATAATTGCTACGTTTCTAATTTCCATAAACTCATCCCCTTTATAAAAACCTTTGATATTATAACACTTTTTTATACATTTGCAAATAAAAAAAGAAGTAAAACTTCTTATTTTTTAAATATATTTATTACTTTTCCTACTCTTTCTGTTATTGCTTTAGAATTCTTAATAGCAATAGTTTTACCTAAAGCCTTAGAAGTAATAGTTAAAGATGCAATTATTGATGTAACTAGTAACACTAGTAATGATGGATTAATCTTTACTTTATCTACTAAAGAAGCTGCTACCATCATACCAGCAGATCCACTAACTACTCCACATACATCACCTACTACGTCATTACAAATAGAGGCTAATTTATCAGAGTTTTTAATTAGTTTAACCGAATGACTAGATCCCTTTATTTTCTTTGATGCCATTGAATTAAATGGTGTTTCATCTTGTGCTGTAATAGCTACTCCAATCATATCAAATATCATACTAATAAATATAAATAATAATATTATCAATATACCAAAATATACATTTATTTTAGGTATAACTCCTTCTGATAATAAACTCATTCCCATTGATAATGCAAATGATAATAATAAAACTGTTATTAACCATCCAAATTGTTTTTTCATATTTCTCACCTAGTATAATTATAACATAAAAAAGTAAGAATATTATTTATTCTTACTTTTAAATGTATAAACATGATTATCAATACATTTTGATGCTAATCTTTGAAATTCATAAATTGGATTAAATCTAGCAATTATTCTATCTCTAACATCTTTACCTACAGTTAATAATCTAGACTTTTCAAAATCAGATACTGCTTTTTCTTTACCAGTAGTAAACTTAATTTTTTCTAATACCTTCTTTCGGTCTTCGTATTCATAAAGTTCTGCACCAGTATAACCACGTCCATATGGATAATATGATGATACTTTATCATATCTTCTATGAAGATATACGTTTTCTGCTTTAAGTTGATCTAACACTTCTTTACTATTACAAAAATAATTAACTCCTGAATTATAGTCATAACCCACAAAGCTTGGGCAATCATAAGTTGTTCTAATAGTTAAACATGGATATTTTGGACTTAAATTCAAAACTGAATACATTCCATGAATTCTATAGTCAATTAATAGGTCTATTATTGTTTTATCTTTTTCTTGAGCTAAATAATTAAGAATTAAATTAGGATTCTTACGTACTTTTTCTCTTTCTTCTTTGCTTTCAACAAAATCTCTAATTACACTTGAATCAAGTACTTCTTGTTCATTAAGAATACCAGAAACCCACATATCGTGTCCTTTATATTCAACTATTGAAGGGAAATCACTTTGATCCTTTTTAACTATTTGACCCATAAAGAAACTTTGTTTACCTATTACAGGAGGTTTAGTATAAGTTCCTTCTTGTGTAATATATTCCATATCTCTTCCTTGAATAACTTTAACTGTTTCTTCTTCAGGATTTAATATCATACTTTGTAGTGAACTAATTAATTTTTTACTATCATAATTACCTACAGCTACTAACATAATTCTATTCATATAAACACCTCTAAAAATATGTTTTTTATTATAACAATTAATAATATATTTAGCAATAAAAAAAATCATCTTATTAAAGATGATTTATTTCATAAAAAAATATGACTGGTACTATCACAATTAACTTTGCGCCATAGGTCAAGTAGAAGTTTCTCATATTTAAACCTTTCGTTACCAAAAGGCGGTT
>CAMYZQ010000044.1 GCA_947303895.1 uncultured Bacillota bacterium
ATAGGTTAGTTAGAATATCACCATTTGATTCTAACAAAAGAAGACATACTTCATTCGCATCAGTAGAAGTTACTCCTGAAGTAAATGAAGATATAAATATCGAAATTAAAGAAGAAGACTTAAGAGTAGATGTTTATAGATCTTCTGGAGCAGGAGGACAAGGTGTTAATACTACTGACTCTGCTGTTAGAATTACTCATATACCTACAGGAATAGTAGTTACTTGTCAAAATGAAAGAAGTCAACTTAAGAATAAAGAAACTGCTATGGGTATCTTAAAATCTAAATTATATAATTTAGAACAAGAAAAACTAAATGAAGAAAAGAATAATAGATTAGAGAATCAATCATCAATTAACTTTGGTTCTCAAATAAGAAGTTATGTTATGCATCCATATTCTATGGTTAAAGATCATAGAACTGAATATGAGACTAGTGACGTTAATAAAGTAATGGATGGATATATAGATGAGTTTATAGAAGCTAGTCTAGAAAGGGGATTATAATATGAAGAGGAATATACTTTATTCTATCGAGAAAAAAGGGTTATTAAAGAGATACTTATTATTTATAATAGGTTCATTTATTTCTGCTTTAGCATATAATCTATTCTTTCTTAAAAGTGGCTTAATGAGTGGTGGAGCTGGTGGTATAGCTATACTTATTAAAGATTATTTAGATCCATCAATAACTATATTTATAATTGCTGTATTAGGTTTAATCCTAGGAGCTATATTCCTTGGAAAAGACTTTGCAATTAATTCAATTGTAGGAGCAATTATTTCACCATTATTTGTTAAACTAACATCTGATATAGCTATTAATATTCCTAAAGACGATATTATGCTTGTTGCTATATGTGGTGCTGTTTTAACTGGTATTGGTAATGGTTTAACAGCTAAAACTGGTTTCTCATCTGGAGGATTAGATGCCATTTCTCATGTAATTCATAAGAAATTACATTTATCTCACGGAACAATATATGCAGTATTTAATGGAATAATTATTATTGCTGGAGGATTTGCTCTTGGTTATAGAGTAGTTCTTTATGCTCTAATTCAATTATATATTATAGGTATTATTACTGATAAAGTTATGCTTGGTATATCAAGCAACAAAACATTCTTTATAGTAACAAATAAGATTTCTGAAGTAAAAGAATATATTTCAGAATACTTATCTAGAGGAGTTACTATATTGGATGCTAAAGGTGGATACAGTAAAGTAGATCAAGAAGTTATTATGGCTGTTATACCTACAATAGAATACTTTAAAGCAAGAGAAGGAATTTTAGAAATAGATCCTGATGCATTTATTACTATATGTGATTCATATCAAGTATATGGTGAATATTCATCAAGGAAAAATAAAAAGAAATCTAAGAAGAACAAGGAGAGTGATAAATAGTGGATTTTATTATATTAAAAGATGTTACTAAAACTTATCCTACTGGAGTGACTGCTGTTAGTGGTCTAGACTTAACTATTAAAAAAGGCGATTTTGCATTTATAATAGGAGCCTCTGGTTCTGGAAAAAGTACACTAATTAAAATGTTATATAGAGAAGAAAAACCTACATCTGGAGAAATTTTAATTGGTGGTGTTAGAGTTGAAAAACTTAAAAATAGAAAAGTATATAAATTAAGAAGAAAACTAGGAATTGTATTCCAAGACTTTAAATTATTACCTAAGTTAACTGCTTATGAAAACGTTGCATTTGCTTTAGAAATGTATGGTTTAACTAAAGATGAGATTAGAGATAAGACTTTAAAAGCATTAGATTTAGTTGGATTAAAGGATAAAGCAAAAAGTTTTCCTGATGAGTTATCTGGTGGAGAACAACAAAGAGTATCAATAGCTAGAGCTATAGTTAATAGTCCTAAACTATTAATATGTGACGAACCTACTGGAAACCTAGACCCTGAAATGTCTATGGAAGTTATGAAAGCACTTGAAGTAATTAATGAACTTGGAACTACAATATTAGTAGTTACTCACGATAGAGATATAGTTAATAAGATGAAGAAGAGAGTTATTAAACTAGATCAAGGTAGAGTAGTAACTGATTCAGAGAAAGGAACATATACTGTAAATGAAAAACGTTAGAATATTAGGAAGAAACTTCCGTGATGGATTTAAAAATGTATTTAGAAACTTTTCTTTATCATTTGCATCTATTTCATGTATAACAATTACTTTATTAGTAGTAGCTGTTGCTTTAATTGGATCATTAAATGTAGAAAACTTTACTAAATTAATATCTGATGATTTTACTATTGTTGCTTTCGTTAAGAATGATGCTAGTACAGAAGATGAAGAAAAGATAGAAGCTAAGTTAAATAAGATTGGTAATATTGAAAGTATTACATTTGTATCTAAAGCAGATACTAAAAAAGAAATGATGGAATCATCTGAAACATTTAAAGGTATTATGTCAGCTTGGGAAGAAGAAGAAAATCCATTAAGTGATGCTTATCAAATTAAAGTAAAAGATATTGAAAAAATAGAAAAAACTGCTGAAAAAGTTAAGAATATTGATAATATTGAAATAGTTAAATATGGTGAAGGAATGGTTGATTCTATGGTATCTATATTTGACTTAATTAAGAAAGTATTAATTGTTATAGTTATTGCTTTAGTAATAGTAACTGCTTTCTTAATTGTTAATACTATTAAGATTACAATCTTTAGTAGACAAAAAGAAATTGAAATCAAGAGATTAGTTGGAGCATCTAACTTCTCAATTAAACAACCATTTGTTATTGAAGGTTTAATTATTGGTTTACTTGGAAGTATAGTTCCAATAATTGCTACTATATATGGTTATAATTATTTATATAATTATACTGGAGGAGTTATCTTCTCACAATTTATTAGATTAATTAAACCATTCCCATTTGTATTTTATGCATCAGTTGTTTTATTAGTAATTGGCGTTGTAGTTGGTATGATAGGAAGTAACAGAGCTGTTAAGAAGTATTTAAAGATATAATGAAGAAAATTAAATATATATTATCAGTACTACTTTTATTAGTACTAATATTTCCTATAAATACCAATGCCAAAACTTTAGGACAATATAGAAATGAACTAAATGAATTAGAAAAGAAATATAAAGAAAATAAAGATAAGATTCAATATAATGAATCTCAAATAGCTGCTGCTAAGGCAAGAATAAATGAAATATATAATGAAATAGAAGCGGGAGAAAAAGAGATGATTGAGCTTAATAAACAAATTGCTCAATTAAATGAGGATATCATTCAAAAAAGAGAAGAAATAAAATCTATTCTTAAGTATAATCAAGTATCTAAAGGAGAAAGTGCATACTTAGAATATTTATTTAAAGCAAAATCAATAACAGATTTTATTTATAGAGCAACTGTTTCAGAACAAATGTCTAATTACAATAAGAATCTTATAAATGAAATGAATGCTATGATTAAGCAAAACGAAGAAAACATTAAAAAATTACAAGAAAAAGAAAAAGAATTAACTGCTAAGAAAGAAGAATTAAATCAAAAGATAGCTATTCTTCAAAGTCAAAATATAAGTTTATCTGATGAATCAATTTCTGAGGAAGAAGAAATTAAGGCTTCTAAAGAAGTAATTGCTTTCTATGAAAAGGCTGGATGTAAAGATGGAGATGAAGTAACAACTTGTGCTGCTAAACAATTACCTCCAGGAACTAAGTTCTATAGACCAGTTACTTTAGGTTATGTAACTTCTGAATATGGTTATAGAATTGACCCTCTTGGTAGTAGTGGTCAAAACCATACAGGTATAGATATGTCTACTTATAGATCTTGTTCTGAGTGTCATAATATATTATCGGTAGCTCCTGGTAAAGTAGCTTATACTGGTTATAATAGTTCAATGGGTAATTATATAGTTATCCACCATAATATTAATGGTCAATACTATTCATCTATGTATATGCATTTATCTAGAATAGATGTTAGAAAAGGTGATATAGTTACTAAAGATACTCAAATAGGATATATGGGTAATACTGGATGGAGTACAGCTACTCACTTACATTTAACTATGTTTGCATGTTTATATTTAAGTGATTCTAGATGTAAATATCCTGGTAGTACAGTTAATCCTAGAAACTATGTTAACTTCCCTTCAGGATTATATGTAGACTTTAAAAATAGAACAACATATTATGATTAAGGCTTTAAGCCTTTTTCTTTTGTCTTTTTATGTTATAATTTATATAGGAGATGATATAAATGGGATTATTAAGTTTTGCTCTTAGAGGTAGTTATAAAAGATATTGGAATAATCTTAAAGATTTATCTAAGACTGTTAATAAAAAACCAATAACTATGTTTTTAGATACTTGTTTATGTACTATAGTTACAGGTTCTGGTATGCAAGATTATCTAAACTATAAGTTTTATAATAAATCATGGAAAGAAAGAAAAGAGTATGCTACTATTGGATATCAAGCTAAGTTTTATAAAACAACAGCAGGTATAGAATATGCTCCATTCTTTTCAAATAAGATTAATTTTCATAAGAACTTTAAAGATTATGTTAAAAGAGAATGTGTATCTTATGAAGATGGATTTGATAAAGTAAAAGAATTCATAGAAAAAAGAGATGCAATAGTAGTAAAACCTATAGCTGGTCTTGGTGGTGGAGGAGTAAGAAAAGTAGAAACTAAAACTATCAAGGATATTAAAAAGTTTTATGAAGGTTTAAAAGAGAATAATGAGTTTATAGAAGACTTAGTTATTCAAAATAAAGAATGGGATAAATTAAATCCTGGTAGTATTAATACTATTAGAGTATATACTTATGCTTTAAATGGTAAATCTAGAATACTTTATGCATGTTCTAGAATTGGATCTTCTGATGCTATTGTAGATAACTTTCATTCTGGTGGTGTAGGTGTTTTAGTAGATGTAGAAAAAGGTTGTTTAGTTGGTAAAGCAATTAATAAAGCTAATGAAGAATCTGATGTAACACCAAGAACTAAAATAAAAGTAGATGGATATAAAATACCTATGTGGGATGAAGTAAAGAAAATGGTTTGTGAAGCTGCTCTTGTTAATGATAAAGTTAATATAGTTGGATGGGATGTAGCTATTTCTAATAAAGGACCTCTTTTAATAGAAGGTAATAGAGGACCAGGTTGGGATTTACCTCAAGTTCTTCTTGGAAGAGGAGTAAAAAAAGAATTAGAACAAATTAAAAAGGAAGTTAAAGAATCAAAATAATGATTAAAATTACTAAAGAAGAACTATTAGATTATATAGAAACAGCAAAAAAGGAAGAATCTCATGTAAATGAACATATGAAAAGATGTGTTCTAGAAAAAAAGGAGATAAATCCTGCCATATTAAAAAGAAGCTATGTTGTAAGAAAATTACTTCGTAAATTATATTCTCTTAATAATACAGGTGATTCTACTGTATTTATAGACTATTCTGATGATTTATTAATAAAAGATTATAAGTCTTATTTAGATTCAGAAGAAACAACATTAAGTATACTTAGAGTAAATAAAAGGTAAAGAATAGTATTAACTATTCTTTTTCTTTGTTATTATATTATTATAGGGTGATATGCATGAGAAGAAAACTAATTAAACGAAGACTTTTTATGATAGGCTATAAAGTAAATGAACTTCATGAGTATATGGACAATATGTGTTTTGATGGTCAATATGTACTATCTAAAGATATGGTAGACCCATCTACTAGAAAAAGAGTAGAAAATCTAGAACTAGAAGAAAAAGAACATTATGAGGAATCTCGTTATTTAGAAACACTAAGAGACATTGGGTACTATTATTATGAAGATGAATCCGATTATATAGATATAAATGATAGATTTCCTAGAGAACCAAAGAACCCTAGAAAGTTTGTTGAAATCCCTATAGAAAAGAATATTAATCAATTATATATAGATTATAGAAATATAGATATTCTTATGCATTATGTATCTATTAAAGGAATAGCTGATGTATTTAAAAATGGTAGTTTGGAAGAACAATATTTCTTTATAGATAAACTAAGAGAATATATAGTATCTATAGATAGTAAAATAAAAAGAATACAAGAAACACTTGATATATACGTAACAAAGAAAAAAGATATTAAAAAAGTGGGTATTTGGTCTGAAAAACTAGAAAAAATAATGAAAAAACTAGAAAATGATAAGTTAGTAGCTGCTACATTTATAAAAAGACTTGAAAAATATTTAAAAGAAGAAACTAAAGTTTCTACTGGTAAAGGTGGTAAATAACAAGGTGTTCGCCTTGTTTTTTTATTACTATTTTGTTAATATATATCTAGTTATGGAGGTGATTCTATGGATAAGTTTGAATTAGTATCTAAATATAAACCATCTGGAGACCAACCAGAGGCAATAGATGCCCTAGTAGAGGGTATAAATACTGGCAAAAAGAGTCAAGTATTACTTGGTGCAACTGGTACAGGTAAAACATTTACTATTGCAAACGTTATTGAAAGAGTAAATAAGCCTACTTTAGTGCTTGCACATAATAAAACACTAGCAGGACAACTTTATTCAGAATTAAAAGAATTATTTCCAAATAATAGAGTAGAATACTTTGTTTCTTACTATGATTATTATCAACCAGAAGCATATGTACCATCTAGTGATACTTATATTGAAAAAGATGCCTCAATTAATGATGAAATAGATGAACTTAGACATAGTGCTACCTCTGCATTAGTATCTAGAAATGATACTATAGTAGTAGCTTCAGTATCTTGTATATATTCTTTAGGAGAAAAAGAAGAATATGAACATCAAACTTTAACTCTTCATACTGGAGATATCATTGAAAGAGATGATATTTTAAAGAAATTAGTAGATATGCTTTATGAAAGAACTAATTATGACTTAGTTAGAGGATCTTTTAGAACAAAAGGGGATACTATTGAAATAATGCCTTCTTATTCATCATCTAATGGTTATAGAATAGAGTTATTTGGTGATGAAGTAGAAAATATTATAGAATTTGATGTTGTAACAGGGGTAGTTATAGAAAGAAAGATGACTATAACAGTATTTGCAGCATCTCACTTTGTAACATCAAATGAAAAGATAAAACTTGCTTGTAAGAATATTAGAAAAGAATTAGAAGAGAGATTAGAATGGTTTAAACAAAATAATAAATATCTTGAATATGAGAGATTACAACAAAGAACAAATTATGATTTAGAGTTACTTGAAGAAACAGGATTCTGCAAAGGAATAGAGAACTATTCAAGACATTTAGC
>CAMYZQ010000045.1 GCA_947303895.1 uncultured Bacillota bacterium
CACAGGACTGAAAATCCTGGTGTCGGTGGTTCGATCCCACCTGGAGCCACCATTTTAATAATAAACTAGGGTATCCTAGTTTTTTATTTGTTATGATATGATTTATATAGAGGTGAATAACATATGTATATATTAGCTAAATCAGTTTTAGCATTAACAGCAGGTTTTTATGTGGATACTATGCTTGAAGAAGAAACGATTCCAAAAGAAGATGTAAATGGATATGTTAGTCCTTTCTGGAGAAAATAAAAAACTAGTAACTGTCCAAGTACTTTAATACTAAGATTTAAAAAATTAAAATAAGTAGTAATACTTATTTTTTCTTGCTTTATTATTAATATAGTATATAATATATAGCATATTTCAAAAGGGGGGGATAAAATTATGCCAACTGAACAAGAAATACATAATATGTTTATACCTAATATTGAGAATTCCATGAGAGATGTAAGAATGGCTAGAATGCTTTTTATAACTAAGAATGGTAAATTACATGCTGGAATAGCAGAACAATATATTGATAAAATGTCATATTATGTTAGTTTTTGCAGAGAAGATGCAAAAACATGGTCTGAAGATTTAAGAACAATGGTATACTGTACAGGACATGAAGAAGTTAATGATTCTGAAGTTGAAGGCTTTCTAAAAGCATTTGAGCTTGCAGGTCAAATAATGGAAGCAAATTCAAAGGGTGTAAGCAGATTGAAAATAAGAAAGATTTTAGAGTCTCAAAATATTGATGATGAGAGTTTAAAAAATCTATCAGTTGTTTTAGATAGATATGCTGAATATGGTCTTCCTGCTGAAGTATTTACTATTGGTGATGCTTTAATAAAAACCCTTAAAGCTAAGAAAGATAAAGAAAAACAAGAAAAGCAGTCATAAGACTGTTTTTTTATGTTATAATTATTTTAGGTGATTTAAATGGGAAAGATAATTGTTGGTGGAGTTATAAAAAAAGATAACAAGTATTTACTTGTTCAAGAAGCACAAGAAAAATGTAGAGGAAAATGGAATATTCCTGCAGGACATTTAGATCCTAATGAAACTATATTTGATGGTGCTAAAAGAGAAATATTTGAAGAAAGTGGGTTTAATGTAGATATAACAGGAATAGCTTCTATTAGTAATAGAGTATTACCTGATGATGAATTTTTAGGTATCATATTTTCTACTGAAATTATTGATGGAGAAATTAGTATAAATCCAAATGAAATATTAGATATTAAGTGGTTTACTTATGATGAAATACTTAATATGAAAGATCAACTTCGTTCAGATGATTTATTAATTGAAGCTGTTTCAAATGTTGAAAATAATAAGATAGCAGATAAAGATTTTATAATTATAATAAAATAGGATTATTCCTATTTTTTTGTTTGACAATATTATTATATAAGTGATAAAATAATACTCACTTTTAGGAGAGATAAAAATGGAAAAAAATTCACAAGTATATGTAACAGTTTCAGGTGTAGTTATAGATAATAAAGATTTTATAAAAAATGCACTTAAAGAATTAAGTACAGCTTCGCGTGTTGGATATGATAAAGGTACTAAAATTGATGAGCAAAAGTATTTAAATGAACATTTTAAATGGGAAAGAGAATATAAAAGGTCAGTAATAAAGTCATCTTTAGAGATTTTAAAGGGATGTAGAAACCTTGTTGCAGTTAATTCAAGTATATGTGAAAAAGATGAGGAAGCCACTCAAGGAGTACTTAAAAAACATGGATATGATTCTGGTGTATTTTTTATAAGGGTAAAAAAAGAAGGAGATTCATTACTTGATAAAACCAAGCCTATACAACATATTGCTGATATTATGACAGGAGGCATTGCTTGTACAGGAACATCATTAGTTACAACAGATATAGATGAAGCAAATATTTGGATAGTTCGTGGAGGAAGAGCGTTCTTATTTAATCCACGTGCTAAAGAAGATATCAGTACTTTAGAATCATCTGAAGGGAAACCTGCTGTTCAGGAAGTTAAAACTCTTAAAATGGTTCCTATAGCATTAGGTATATATAAAAGCAAAAAGTAGGCAATGCCTACTTTTTTATTGTTAAAAAACAGTTTTTGTTATATAATAATATATGTTTTAAAAAAACGGGGTGGTAATTTTGAAACTATTAGATAGTGAAATCAAGTGTGAAAAAGATTATCTTTCTACTGTGGAAAGTATTTTAAATGACGAAATTACTGAAATGACTGATGACGTTCAAAAGAAGATGTCTGAAGTTAATGATATTAAAAGACAAATATATGAAGAAAAGAATGATGATTCTTTATATGATCAAGATGCTATTAGAAATGTATATGCTGTTGAATCTAGAGTAGATCAAATTAACAAAAAGATTGATAAGATTGAATTATATAAAAGAGCGGCTTCTATACCATATTTTGGTAAGATTACTTGTGATTTTAATAGTGAAAAAGAAAATGTTTATATCGGTATAACATCTGTTGAAAAAGATAATAATTTCTACGTATATGACTGGAGAAGTCCAATTGCATCTTTATTCTATAACTATGAACTTGGTGAAGCTTCATATAAGATAGATACCAAAGAAATTAAATGTAATATAGATAGAAAAATACAATTTAAGATTAAAGACGGAGAATTAATTAGATGTTTTGATTCATCTATTAATATAGATGATGAATATCTTCAAGAAATGTTATCTAATACTAATGATAAGAAACTAACTAATATTATTAGTACTATTCAAAAAGAACAAAACCAAATTATTAGAAATGTAGATGATAAGAATTTATTAGTTCAAGGTACTGCAGGATCTGGTAAAACAGTAGTAGCTCTTCATAGAATTGCTTATCTACTTTATAGAGATGCTAAACTTGAATCAAAAAATATATTAATTATTTCACCAAATGAAATATTCTCTGATTATATATCAGATGTACTTCCAGAACTTGGTGAGAAGAATACTAAGTGCTTTACTTTAACTAGTTATTTAGAGAGCTATTTAAACTCATATAAGATTGAACCTTATGTTAAATATATATCTAGAATAGAAGATGGTAACTCTAAAGATACTTCTAAAAAATTAAATGTTTCTAAAGAATTAAAGAGATTTGTTAAGAAGTATTATGGCTCATTTAATTTTACTAGAAAGTTTACTATAGGAACCGAAACATTCTATGCTAAAGATATTAATTATATGTTTAATGAAAAGTATAAAAGATTATGTATAAAAGATAGATTTAGAAGAATAGCAGAATTTATCTGTGATAATCTTGGCGTTAAGAATAAAGAATTCTATAATAAAGTTAAAAATTATTTAATTGATAATAGTAACGTTAGTTTAGATATTTATGAAATATATAAAGAATTCTTAGAGTCTCAAAAATTATCTACATTCTTAATAGATAATGAAGTAATTAAGTATGAAGATGTAATGAATATTCTTAATTTATATTTCTATGTTAATGGAGTTAAGAAAGATTTATCTTTAAAACATGTAGTTATAGATGAAGCACAAGATTATACATTAAATGAAATAGATGTTATTAAGAAGATGTTTCCAGAAGCATCATTTACTATCTTAGGTGATGATAATCAAAATATTAATTCATTTGATAAGAGTAAAATAATTGATTATAGTGAATTATTTAAATCATATAAATATATTGAATTAAATAAGACTTATAGATCTACAGAGAAGATAGTAGAGTATTCTAATAAAATACTTGGACTTGATAATGTATGCGCTGTTAGAAATACTTTAGGTGATGATGTAGAAGTAATTAAACTATCTATTGATAACTTAAAGAAATGTATTAAAGATTCTAAATATAAAAAGACTGCTATTATTACAGATAATATGACTAAAGCAAGAAAACTATATAAAGAATTAAATGATGATAATATTCAATTAATTGATTTTGATACAGATACATTTGATAAGAATATATTTATAATTCCTTCATACTTATCTAAGGGATTAGAATTTGAATATGTAATTATATATAAAGAAGATGAATATAAGAATAAGAATTTATATTATGTATCATGTACTAGAGCGCAACAAAAATTAACAATATTAGAAAAATAAAAGATAGACTGATGTCTATCTTTTTAGTTTTTTAGTTTTAATTTTCTTTTTAATATTTTTAAAATATAAACTTAATCTTTGTAAAGCATTAATATCATTTAATGGATTATTAACAGTTTCTTCATCTTTATTAATTCTATCAACATATGTAATACTAGAATAAGTATATTCTCCACCTATACTAGTAACATGAATTATTACGGCATATTCTTTAGTTGTAACACTTACAGTTTCTACATTGTCAGGCCATAATTCTGCATAAGTACACTTATTATAAGAATCAGCTAATTTAGTAAAATCCACAGTATTTTTTGCTATATGTAAACTTCTATTTGAATAAAACATTCTCAATCCCCATTTGTTTAAAATACTTGAAATATCTTGATTATTTGCTAAATCTTGTAAAACTGTATTAACCTTATTGTACCCATTACCCATATTATCATCCCCTGATACAATTTATTATATCAAATTTTATAAAAAACACTATATTTTTTTTCTAAAATATAGTATACTTATTTATAGAAAGGAGATAGGGAATATGTATACAAATGGTTATAATTACGGTTATGGAACTACTTCTGCTTATACTTCAGGAGCTGCTGCTGCTACTGGTTTAGCTGCAGGACTTGTAATTTTCTACATTTTAGAATATATTCTTCTATTTGCTTGGATTATTCTTTATTTCATCGGAATGTGGAAAACATTCGTTAAGATGGGTCATAAAGGATACTTTGCATTAATCGAAGGATATAATGAAGTATTATTATTAGAAGCTGCTAACATGCCACTTTGGAACTACTTCATGATGATGATCCCAATTTATGGTATCGTTGTTATGATTAAACGTGGTATCGTAATCGCTAATAAATTTGGTAAGTCTACAGCAATCGGAGTTTTACTTGGTATTCCTGTAACTGCACCAATAGCATTTATGATTCTTGGATTCTCTAAAGATGCTAAATATAAAGGCTAATTTAATTAGTCTTTTTATTTTACTTGTAATTCCTACTAAAATAGTATAGAATATATTTGGGTGATGAAAATGAGAATATCTTCGAAAGGAAAGTATGCTTTAGAATTAATGGTTTATTTAGGCAGAAACTATGGAAAAGGTAGTATTTCTATTAGTGAAATAACTGGTGATTCTTTTTCAATTAAGTATATGGAAAAGATAGCTGGGTTACTTAATAAAGCAGGATTAATTAAGAGTGAAAGAGGAGTAGAAGGTGGTTATAAACTAGTTAAAGATCCATCTGAATATTCTTTATTTGAAATACTTAATGCTGTTGAAGATAATATGGCACCTATTAAGTGTGTATTAGATGATGATGCATGCAAAATAAAAATTACTTGTAAGACTTATCCTATATGGGATGAGTTATATGAAATAGAAGCTAAGTTTCTAAAAGATAAGAAACTTACAGATATTCTATAGGAGGTTATATGGAATTACTTAAAATTGATAATATTCATACTATTGCATCTGATGATGAAAATATGAATATATTAAAGGGACTTAATTTAACTATTAATACAGGTGAAATACATGTAATAATGGGTCCTAATGGAGCAGGTAAATCTACACTTGCTAATACTATATTAAATAGTCCTAAATATATAGTTAAAGAAGGTAATATATATTTTGAAGGACAAAATATAAATGATTTAAAAACTGATGAAAGAGCAAATCTAGGCGTATTTATGTCATTTCAATCTCCAATTGAAATACCAGGTATATCAGTATCTAATTTTATTAAGAGTGCTCTTAATACTAGAGAAAAAGTTAATTTATATGAATATATAAAAGAACTAGAATCTACTATGGATGAGTTAAGTATTGATAAAGATAAAGAACATAGAGATTTAAATGTTGGTTTTTCTGGTGGAGAAAAGAAAAAGAATGAAATACTTCAAATGCTTATGATGAAACCTAAACTAGCTATACTAGATGAAATAGATTCTGGTTTAGATATAGATGCTATTAAAGTAGTTGCTAAAGGTATTAACATGTATAAGAATGATGATAATGCAATACTTATGATTACTCATTCATCTAGGATATTAGAAGAACTAGATAACTATATAGTTCATGTTTTAGTAAACGGTAAAATAGTTGATACAGGTGATAAATCATTAGTTAAAGAAATAGAAGAAAATGGATATAGTAAATATATAGATTAGGAGGTAACTATGAAAACACGTGTTGAAGAAGCAAATAGAAACATATATGACATAGTTACTGAAAATGAAACTGAGAAAACTGTTGTAGGTTTAACAGAAGAATCTATTAGAGAGATTTCTAGATTAAAAGGTGAACCTGATTGGATACTAGATATAAGATTAAAAGCATTAAAATACTTTAATGAAGCTAAAGATCCTACATGGGGACCTGATTTATCAGATTTAGATTTATCTAAAATAAATACATATGTTAAACCAAAAACTAATATGTCAGATAAATGGGAAGATGTACCAGAAAATATCAAAGATATATTTGATAAACTTGGTATTCCTGAAGCAGAAAAGAAATCTTTATCTGGAGCATCAGCTCAGTTTGATAGTGAGGTAGTATATCATAATGTTAATCACAAATTAGAAGGAACAGGGGCTATTTATTTAGACTTTGATAGTGCTATTAAAAAGTATCCCGAGTTAATAAAAGAATATTTTACTAAAGCAGTTCCTCTAAATGATCATAAGTATATATCATTGCATTATGCATTATTTTCAGGTGGTTCTTTTGTTTATATTCCAAAGGGAGTAAAACTAGAGTTTCCACTTCAATCATATTTTAGACTTAATTCAAAGGGCAGTGGTCAATTTGAACACACCCTAATAATAGTAGATGAAGATGCTCATTTAGAGTTTATAGAAGGGTGTTCTGCACCTGGATATAATGCAGATAATCTTCATGCTGGATGCGTAGAATTATTTGTTAAGAAGAATGGTTTTCTTAGATTTTCTACTATTGAAAATTGGTCTAAAAATATGTATAACTTAAATACTAAAAAATGTTATGTTGAAGAAAATGGAAAAATAGAATGGGTAATGGGATCATTTGGATCTAAGATATCTATGCT
>CAMYZQ010000046.1 GCA_947303895.1 uncultured Bacillota bacterium
TGTGGCAAAAAACTAATGAAGGAAAAATAGATGGTATATCTGGAGATGTAGATATTGACATTTATTATATAAAATAAAAAAGACATTTAATAATGTCTTTTTTTAATGTTTAAGTCCTTTACCCATAAGAGCAGAATATGAATTTGGATCATCTATTGATGCAGGTGCATTTGTTTCACCAAAATAATCATCATCTGAAGAACCAGACTTAATAATTGAATCGTATAATCCAGACTCTTTTGCATCTTCTACTGTCATTGAACCGTCGTTTTCTTCAAAACTTTTTGCATATTCTTCCTTAGCCCTTTTTCTAAAAAAAGCTACAATATCGTCTCCTTTTTTATCTGCTTCAATTGCTTCCGTAATCATATCCATAAAATTATCGAATTCATCAACTCTTTTATCACCGTTAATGCCTTTTTTTTCATAATACTCTTTAAATGCATCACCATATTTAATATCTTTACCTTTTTTTACTTCCTCTAAATATTCTTCATATATTTCAGCCGCTCTTTCATAAGCAAATGATTTTTCTGCATAAAAGTTCATTTTTACATAATTCATTTAAATCACCTCTACTAAATATATTATATCACATATTTAATTATTTTCTAAAGAGGATATCACATTTTCTTTAGATGCTTTCTTAGATGGTATATAGGCTCCTACTGCTCCTAAAACCATACTAAGTATTATTAATAATAAATCATCACCAAATTTCATTGTATATATATTTGATGATTCTAATAATTCTTTTGTAATTATATTAATTGGACCAGATAAAACTATTGAAATAAATATACCTGTAATACCTGATATAAATCCAAGTATTATATTTTCACAAATAAATAGGTATTTAATATTTCTCTTACTAACACCCATACTTCTTAAAATACCTATTTCTTTTTTTCTTTCTAATACTGAAATATAAGTTATTATTCCAATCATAATAGATGATACAAATAATGATATTGATGAAAAGAAAACAAGAACAGTTGTAATAACATTTATTATTTTAATAGACATATCATATAGTGTTTTAGATTCATCTATTACACTTACTTTATTTAAAACATAATCACTATTATATTTATCAATATAATTTATAATATTATCTTTAGATTCAAAAGACTTTGGATAAATAAAAATACTACTTATACATTTATCAGATCCAAGATAGCAAAGAAGTTCATTCTTTTCTTTTTCATTTAATGATTCTTTTGTAATTAAATTAGTATTTTTACTCTTTTGATCATTTACTATATTTGATGTTTTATTATTACTTATTATTTGATTAACTAATGAATCCATATAATAGATAGAGTTTGAAAAACTAACTTCTTCTACTTTATCTTTTTTTACTTTTATTACCCCTACTACTTTTAAAACAATATTATTCTTATTCTCATACATATCTTTATTAATAGATTTAACTATATAACTATCTTCTTGTTTACTATAATAATCGTTATTTAAAACTAATCTTAATTCTTTATTAGTTATATCTTCTAAAGAGTTATTATTTTTAATATTAAGTGCTTTAGATATACTAGATGATAAACTATTATCACTATTTATTTCTACTAATAACTCATTATATTTAGATGGTAATCTACCCTCTACTAAATCATAATTTTCTTTTATATTACTTGGAATAGTATTAAATAAACTATTATCTATTTCAAAATAATTATTATCTTTACTAATTATATTTAATTTAATTAAATAATTATATTTAGTAAACTCTATATCATCTTTATTAATATCATTAAAGTAATTAATAAATGTTTTATTTATATAATTACTTGATTCATCATTACTAATATTTATTATTTTTGAATCACTATATTTCTTATTACTCTTTTCTTCTTTATAAAATGTAATTACTACAGGAACTTTACTAGAAATATACTTTTCATAATCATCAAGGCTATCATTAAATCCATTAGAAATAGATAAAATAATAGATATACCTATTATTCCTATCGAAGATGTTAAAGCTAGTAATATATTTCTTTTCTTTTTAAGTTTAAGATTACTGTAAGCAAGTTTTATGATAGTCTTAATATCTAACTTATTCTTAGTAATCTTAAATTCTTCTTCTATTTCGTCTTTTATTTCTTTACCTACATCACTAATGATTTCTCCATCTTCCATAGTAATAATCCTATTAGAATATTTCTTAGCAAGCTCTAAATTATGTGTAACCATTATTACTAATTTATCTTTAGATAATTCTTTTAAGATATTTAATATTTCTATTCCCGTTTTATGATCTAAGGCTCCTGTTGGTTCATCACATAATATTATTTTTGAATCAGATGATATTGCTCTAGCTATAGCTACTCTTTGTCTTTCTCCACCAGATAAATATATAGGTAATTTATTTTTATATTTATATAATCCTACCTTCTTTAATGCTTCTTCTGAATCATATATAACTACATTTTCATCATCATTAGATATTATTCTTTTAAGTTTAATATTATCTAATACTGACATATGATCTATTAAGTTATAATTTTGAAATATAAAACTAACATATTTATTTCTATAACTATCAAGTTCATCATCATTAAACTCTCTAATGTTTTTACCATCAATAATTAACTCTCCAAAATCACTATTATCTAGACTTCCTATTATATTTAGAAGCGTGGTTTTACCGGACCCAGATTTACCTACTATAGATATTAATCCCTTTGAGGATAACTTTAAATTAATATTCTTTAATGCAACTTCATATATACCATTAGAATGATAACTCTTACATATATTTTTTAATTCAATCATAATAACACCTATATATTATATTGACTAAAAAATAAAAAGTTCCACTATTTTTTTAATAGTGAAACTATAATTATTTCAGGTCTATTATTAATTCTTATTATTGCTTGCATAGAATTACCTAAACCTCTACTAACAATCATTTTAGTACCTTTATCTACATGCATACCCATTGCATACTTAGGAAATATTCCTTGATCAGGAGAAAATATAGGTCCTATTAAAGGGAATCTAAATTGACCTCCATGAGCATGTCCAGTAAATACTAAATCAATATTATAATCAGTATAAATATCAAAATGTTCTGGTCTATGTGATAATAATATATTATATTCTTTATCTTTTAATTTAAGATTATCTAAGTATTCTTTAATAACTTCTTCTTCATCTCTTGGCATACCAAATATTGGATCTTTAATACCATGTATAACTATATTATTATCTATTTTAATTGAACTATTTTCTAATACATTTATTTTATTATCAATTAATATTCTTCTTAATTCTTCATAGCCTCCAAATATATATTCATGATTACCTGGAATATAATATATAGGAGCAAAATTATGTATTTCTCTAATTAACTTTTCTGCATATTTAGCATCATCTATATCTATTAAATCTCCAGTAATAACTATTATATTTGGTTTTTCTTCTTTTATTATTTCTACTATTTGCTTATGAAGCCATTTATTCTTTTCATTATGAAAATCTGATAATTGAAGTATTTTATAATCTTCTTTTATTTCATTTGTTTCTATTTCAAAATAATTCTTTTTAATTTTAAAATCTTCATAATAACAATTAATAATAAAAAGAATTAGTAATAGAATTACTACTCCTATAATTATATATATCATTTTCTTCCTCTCTTTTTCTTTCTACATTTTTTTAATGTATTTTCTTTTCCTAAATCTTCTACCGTTGGGCAATCATTAGCAGCCCTCTTTAATATTCTTTTAAAATCATTAGGTAAATTGCACATAAAATAACCATATACTATTTTTACTCTTCTTAATTCTGGAATAACTTGAGTATACTTTCTTGTTTCATCACTTTGAAAAATAAAACTAAATTGATGATGTAATAGTGTTGAATCAAATGCACTAATATAATATTTACCTCTAGACAATTGTCTAACTCTATTAACGTAACTTTCTAATCTTTCATTACTTATACTATAATCATTTAATAATACAAAAGCTGTAGCAGCTACTACATATGAATTAAATGTTCTCATATTGTTTTACCTTAACCAAACCTAAGTTATGCCCTTTCTATATTGTTTTTTTACCCTGCATTAACATTATAACATAAAAAAAGATAACTATTCATCGTTATCTTTTTTATTGTTTGTAAATCTATATACTTTTGTTCCCATTTCTTTTGATAGATTTTCAATTACATTGCTTGGAGAAACACTTAAAATATAATTTTTTAATTCTTTCCTAGTTTCTAATAATTCTACTTCAGCTTCTTTATCACCAGGAATAGAATATCCATAGAAACGATTATGCATATAAACTAGATACCAGTTATCACCAATAAATACTAAAGAGTCTCCTATTGGAATATTTACCTTTCTATATTTTTTACCTTCTAATAAAGCTCCCATAGCTCTTATTTTATTAACCTTATCTACTATTTCAGGTGTAATACTACAAGTAGCCATAATTTCATTTCTAGTTCTCTTATAAATAGGTTTTACATCTTTAAACTTTAATTCATCACCCTCTTCTAGCTTAGATAAATCACCTGCCATACATATTAATGCATATTCTTCTTTAACTAAGTCTGTTGTGAAGAAATTTTGTTTATAAGATTCTTTTAAATTTCTAGTTTCAACAAATGAACTCCAATCTTCATCTTTTTTATCATGTAACATTAATCTTTTTCTGATCTTCGTAGTTATATTAGCATTTACATTTCCATCTTGTTGCTCCATAGCATAACTTCTAGTAATAAATATATATTTTATTCTTTCTTCTTCACTTTCTTCAATAAACGAATTAAGAATAATATCTCTACAAGCTGTTTTTAATGTATCAATTATTTGTTGTGTTTCAGAATCAGATTTATTAGCATAGTCATTGTTTCCTAAATCATAAATTGTTCTTAACTGATTAATAAGTACAGTATTACCATCTCTAAATCCAGATACTCTTGCAACCATATTACCTTCATTATCTGTAATCTTAATAACAAAACCATTCTTATCTAGAGCACAATAATGGAAGAAATCATTATCAGTTCCATCACATTTAAAACATGAGTGTGTTTCTATACCTGATAGTAGATATGAATCATCTAAAATATCATACATAAAGTATTTATAGTTATTTGTACTACCGTTAATAAAAGGAACTGTAAAGTCTTTTCTAAGTGCTCTTTTACATACTAATTCTTTAGCAATTTCTATAACTCTTGCAGGATCTTCATCTGTATATGCTAAATCTGTACATAATTCCATAATAATTTCTTTTCCAAGAATGACTAATGCTTGTTCATCAGCACAAGAAGAAATAAATACCGCTTCCATGTAATCTTTGAAATCATCTAACTTATAATCATATGATTCAGAAGAATTAATAATATCATGCATATTATTTATTAACATGTTTAATGTATTAGTATTAACATATTTTTCATTATTCATTAATAAGAATTGTATTAAACCACTATTAGATACAAACTTCTTTAATTCTCTATACATATCATTATCAAATATAGTATCTACATTTCTTAAGTTCTTAGTGTTAATACACTTTGATCTTAAATCATCTAACTTAAATGTATCAAGGAATCTCTTACTATCAAACTCATAATATTCATCTTTGAATGGAAATTCTTTTTTACTTATTTCTTGTTCAAGACTTTCTCTTACCTCTTCATCTGAAACATCTATAGTTTTAGCTCTCTTCATAAGAACTTCTTTTATCCAATCAAAAGCTTTCTTATGTGATTCATATTTTTTTATTTCAGTTAATAATTCCTCATTATCAAATAATTCTATGAATGTACTATGTATACTATATACCCCATCGACATTACGGAAAATTATATCTCTATAATTAGTTAATTCAATATCTGTGTAACTAATATTTCCAAGATTTAATCTTCTAACTAATTGTAAAGCTTCTATTATTTTTCTATAATTATCATACTCTTTTGGTTTAGTATAAAAATCATCTATACTATTATAACCATCAATAAGGAAGTGTTTAGTATATTCTTCTATTTTATCTTTTTGATAATCCTCAGCTTTTTTATCTTTAGATAATTGTGCTAAGTACTCATATAAATCTCTATCACATGATTTAAACCTCTCAGCTAATTTTTTCCTTTGAATATTTAATCTTTGTTTTTCAAAAATTCTTGGATTATCTCTTCTTACTGAGAACCATTTCTTTAATTCTATAATATTATTATTAATTTCATCTTTTTTATATAACTCTTTACATTTAGCAGCATATAAAGCACATAATTTTGATAATTTTTTATTTACGTTACTAGCATCTACAATAGAAGATTTATTATGATAGAAATCATATAACTGTATTAAAAGATTTTCTAATAAATCATACTTATCTTCTAATACTTTTTCCATATTAGTTAATAGTTCATCTAAATTCTTTAGTGAATCATTAATATTAGCATTTTTTTGTATTTCTGCAGTTATTTTTCCAAATACATTCTTATATAAATTGGCATTTTCATATTTATGTTTTTTCCATGATAATTCTGCACTATAATTCATTATTTCTTTAAATGATTTTATACTTGGTTTTGTATTAAATGCATCAATAAATATATCATAGTATCTATCCATAAATCTACACTTTTTTAATACACTTAAAGATCGTAATAATCTAAGATTTAAAACACTTGATTTTTTCTCTTTAACATATAGATTATCTAGTGATTCTACAGC
>CAMYZQ010000047.1 GCA_947303895.1 uncultured Bacillota bacterium
CATAATGCTAATTTATCATAGTCATCATAAGTATGCTTTATTACACCTTTTTTACATGGGATATAAAGATCATCAAAAGATTCATCTATACTTCCTTCAGAATTTCTTGGGAAATCGTTTGTACTCAAATCATAATTTGCTAATACTCTATATTTTCCAGTATATTTTTCTAAATATCTATACATATGATCAATAAGATTAACATCTGTTTTCATATTTTATTCTCCAATTATCCAAGTTAATACTACTAATGCACAAAATAAAATCAATAGCTCTACAAATACTATCATTATCTATTCCAATAAATTTCCTTAACTAGATCTAAAATATAATCAGTTACTTCTTCTCTATCCTCTTTACAATCTCTCAAATAATGTATAATCTTATCTTCTTTTTCTGTAAACTTTTCTTTTTCTCTATCTTCTTTATTTTCTTTAAGTACTTTATCTACTTTTACAAAATTTCTATTCTTATCTTTCTTAAGCCACTTATCTACATAATAAGAAATAGTATTAATATAATTATAACTATCACCCAATGCTTTCTTAGCAATAGCCATGGCAGCACCCTTTTCTGGATCAAATATTTCATCTTCTGCGCATTTTACAAATGTCTTAGTTCCATCTTCCCAAACTACAATCGTAAGAGGTGGCTGAAAATCTATATTTTTAATTTTAGGTATACTAACTTTCATAGTTTTAGTTTCTTTCTTTTCGTTTACTTTATTAGATTTATCCCAACAATTAGATGTTAACTGTATAAATGATTTAAGATCAATTATAGCTCCACGCAAATCATCTTTAGTAGCATAATTACTAGTTACTGCATTAGTCATATTTTTTTCTCCATACCAAATATCTCCAATAGACTTAACAGACATATTATTTCTCCTTTATATATTAATGTTTATTTTTATAATCTATAACTAAATCATCTAAATATTGTTTTCTTTGAATAGGATCCATAAATCCTATTCTACAACACTCACTAATAGCTAAACTTATATCTTCTTCACTAACTTTAAATTCTTTTATCATATTATCTTTAAAGCTAGATATAAGATAAGTTAATTCAACGCATAAATCTCTTGGTTCGCCTTCTAAGTGAACTATATTTTTATTTACTTCTATCATAGTGCAACTTTATTATAAAACTTATCAAGATCTGGGTGCCCATTTATAAGCCTATCCCAATAATTTTCATAGAAATTCTGAGAAGCTCTAGTTGGGACTTTATGTGAAACAAGATCTGACATAGCATTTACTGCGCCATAAACTGTACCTTTAAACTGAGCAATATCAGCAGCATTATAACACTGTACAAAATTATCCTTTACAATAGAAATATTATTAATTTTTCTTTCACTATCTTTATTTCTATCTACTGGATAAATCATATCAAATATTGCTTCTATATCAGCATCACTAATCTTGATATTAGCAAGTCTTTCTGCTTCATTATTAAGTTCTTCCATATACTTATTAACCAATCCTAAAGTATATTTAGCTTCTTCAAGTTTAGTATAAATTCCTGTTGTATGCTTAGTTGCCCAAATTCTATTCGCCTTTCTTAAAGCAAGATTAAGCATATTATAGCAAATAAGTCTAACTGGAGTCATCATCACTTTTACACCTGATGAACCATCATGAGAATTTACAAATACTACATTATTACTAATATCATCTCCAAGTATCTGTGTTTCTGGTAAAGAACCCATAACCCAAATAGATCTACCATCTCTAAACTGTCCAGCTCTTTCAAATTTAAAACCTTCAGAAACAAGATTATCTACAAAATCAAACGCGTCTCCATTTTGAATAATATGATATTTATCTGTTACTATTCCAAGAAGTTTATCATCTGACTCTCTAACATTAGCTCGAAATTTTTCATAAGGCTTTCCATTTTCATCATAAATAAATTTTGAATTAACATCCCAATTAAGAGCTGAAAGTTCAAGAGCTTCATCAACATTTGTAGCAGATGAAATATCAACTGTGCCAAAAGCATTCATGTAAGGTAGTGTTCTATTCATTTTTTCCTCCTATATAATAAAATGATAATTATATAATTATAATATCATAGATCTAGATAAAAGTAAATACTTTAATCTTCATCTTCTACATTTATTTTATAAAAACCTTTTCTATACTCATTACTTTTACACATATACATACTAACTGTCTTATGCTCCATACCAAGCATTTCAGCAAGCTCTTTAGTGCTATCTGCTACAGCAATAGGAAGCTCATATTTATCTTTTGTAGTTGCTAAATAAAGATATTTTATTTTCTTTCCATCAATTATCATATCAGTTCTCCATTCTTCTCAAAAACTTTTCATAATTATCATCTATATAATCAAATAACTCAAACTGACTATTCCAATCAGTTATCCATTCTACTATTCTATCTAAACAAGCCTCAGCTCCTTTATTAGAATTATACTTAAGCATAAGTTTAGCCATAGGCAAAATATCTTTCTTAATATTCCTACAATCTGCTAGTCTTTCATAGCAATCATAATTAACTACTTCTAACTCATTTACCCAATGATCATTCCACTTTTTCATTTCTCTGTGCCATTTCCTTTCTATAAACACAAGTAAGAAATACAAGATGTCTAAACTCATTAAAATCTTCTATATTATTAAGCATTTTTCTATCTTCTTCTTTAACATATTTTTTCTTTCTTATATATTCTTTTAAAGCTTTCTTCATAGCTTCTAATACAAGCTTATCATCTTCAGACATTTCATACTGATTATGAGCCATATAGCAGTCTTCCCAGCCTTCATCATGACCTCTTTTATAAGCATTATCAATAATTTTACTCGTAACAACTAAGAAAAATATTAAAGCAATGGCAAACATTCCAAAAACTATTTCTATCATTTAAATTATTCCTCCTTTCACGCAACCTTTTCTATAATTTCACAGGAACACCTAGAAAGAAGAGTTTGTTTATCTCCTCTAAATGTATTATGAGCTTTAATTGTACCTCTAAGCTCGCACGCATCTCCTACATTAATATTAATATCTTTAGTAGTCATCCATACTATAGAATTCTCATTCTCATCAGAAAAAGTAAAAACAGTAGTAAGACCAAAAGTTCCTTGAAACTGATGAGAACTTTTTAAAATTACTAAAGTAGTCAGCTTTTCTCCAACATTTCCAACCCACTCAGAAGAAGTAGGCTCTATAAACATTTCATGAAATTTTTTCATTGTTTCTTCTATTTCTGGATTTAAATGATAAATTCCATTCTTGCCTTTATGAGCAATAGAATTAAGCTCAACTTTAATGGTTTTGAATTTGATCGGATCTTCTTTGAAAGTCCAACCAAGCTCTTTACTAAACTTAGCACCAGCTTTTTTAAGTTCATCTTTAATACTATATGTATCACCAACAGCTACATAGGTATAACCATTTTCATTAATATTATACCATTTATAGAAATTATCATTCCAAGTCTTTATCTTTTCATTTGTCATTTGGGGTTCCTCCTTTCAATAGATACCCTTAATTACATTATTATAATATCATAGTTAAATAAAAAAATACATAAAAAAAGACATTGTTTTAAAATAAATACAATGTCTTTAGTAATATAGTTAATGATATTTTATAAGATATTCAGGATCAACACATTTAAATGATTTTTTTCCAAACAAATCTCTAAATACTATTCCCTCTTTTAGTTTTCCATTTATTGTCGAAACTTCTGAATGTACATATTTTCTTAATTCTTCAATAGTATCTGGAAGAATACATTCCTTATTTATAATAGGAACACAAGGGATATTATAACCATTATGTAAAAACTTATACATCTCTATAGTATTCCACCTTCCATCTTTGGAAGTTATTAGATTAAAAGCTCTAAATTCTTTATCTTTTAAGTCATAATCATTTAATTGTATTCCTGCCCCATATGTTTCTCCCTGAATGGTAACCCATTCCCAATCAGGGTGTACTCCAAGCATATCTTTCATATGAGCTTCAATATTATATTTCTCTGCCATTTCAAGATATACATTAGAATGATAGAAACATGGTTTATCAGGTTTATCAAAAACTACATTTCTTGAACATACATAAAATTCAAATTTGTCTCTCTTTCCTCTTTTCATTGTAAATGTGGTAGAGGTACCGTCAATTTTTTCTGTAGCTATCCAAGGTTCTTTATCAGTAAGAATCCAAGGTATATTTTCTACTCTTTCTTCATCAGTTTTCTTTACCCAATCTGGCCACTTAAGACTATCTTTCTTTTTACCATAAAAGATAAATAGAAATTCTTTACCCCATTTTCTTTGCATAAGCCATTTATATGGTTGCTTTGAAAATAGTTTTTTATGTCTTTGGGCCATCTTAACGTATTTATCAACTCCTTTAGATTTTCTAAAATTATCTTCTTTTATATAATAAGTAACTCCAAGCTTTTTTGTAAGAAATCTAGATTCATCATTTAGAAAATGAATTGTATTTGTATCATCAATAATAGCTTCATTACCTGGAGTTAAAGTCCAGCCAAAATTATTAACAGACATCAAAAGTCCTTGTGAAATAGATTTACACATCTTCTGAGTCTTAACTTTAAACTTCTTTTTAGCTAAAAATTCCATATCAATAAAAGGCTTTACTTCAGGAAGCTTTGAATCAATTTCAAAATAAATAGCTAAATCTCCTTTTTTAAACTCACCTTTACCTACTACTATAGTCCAACCACTTACATGAGCCAATTCAACTCTATCATAACCTTCTATAGAAGTAATATCATCAACTAAAACAACATAAGCTAATTCTCTTTGGTTATCTTTATTAAGCATTCTTATCCTCCTTATTTAATAGGTTTTTAGCCACCATAATAAATTTACTAATTATGACTAATTCATCTTCAGAATATTTATCATAATATTTTTCAAAATTAAATTCAGCTCTAGGATCATCTATTAAAATATCTATTATTTGAAGTAATAGATTTCTAAAAGAATGAGAATGATAGTATTCTCCATTAACTTCATAAGAATAGCAAAAATTCCATTTAGTAATTAAATCAATATCTAAATCTATATCATTAGTATAAAAAATTAAATTTTTTAAATTTTTTATACTAGGATCATTGAGATATTTCTCAATATAATAATCATTAAGTCTAATGGCAAATTTTAAAAATATTTTTTCTTTTATTTGACGTATTATAAATTTAAGCATATCCTTCCCACTTACAATTTTTACACTTATATTTATACTTAGGTGGATAAGTTGTATAAACTTGATTAGTTATTTTGAATATAAGCTCTCCACATTTTGGGCACTTAATATTAGTTGGTTCTTCAAAATTATTGTTAGTATTGAGTTCAGCAATACCATTCATAAAATCTTCCCAATTTATTGTATTCATTTATCTTTACTTTCTTCATATTTAGAACAGCTGCTTGAAAAATCTGCTGCCCAATATGGCATATCTTTAAAAGGTCTGTTTTCTGAATTTCTTTTACATTTATCTTTATTTTTACAATTAGCCTGACAGTATGTTTTATCTCCGTTCATATTACACCCTCTCTCTTTTCAATCGCTCGTACCACTCTATGATTTCAATCACTTCGTTTACTGAAACAGGTCTATCATTAGTGTTCATCGTCTGCTCCTTTCATTCTTGCTCCGCACGATGGACAGAAGTTATAGTCTGCAGTTCTCCATTGCGTTTCTTCAAAGCCACAATTACTGCAATAGTCTGTGTGATGGTTTTTGGACTTCCACTCCCCTTGCAGTCTGTCTGCGGACTTAACTTTGTTGCATTGACCACCACACGTGAAAAAGTCATCACACTCAAAGCACTTATCATCGTTAGTAGGCTCTTGCGGATTTATCACATATGTCTGTGACTTGGTCTTACACGCACTCATAGCATCCATAAAACCTTGTTTGTATGCTTCTGCAAATGTCCGTTTATATTCTTCAATTTGTATTTCCTCTTTTATCGTCATTATTCACTCCATATTCTCCACTGTACCCACATTTCATTGTGTCTAACATGCATATAATCTCCGATTATGCACCACGCATATCCTTTACACTCTGTTATTTCCGTCATCACTCGCCCTCTCTTTCTCTCATCGAAGCACCGCAGTATGGGCAATATGGAAACTTCTCATACTCTTGCGTATTCTCGCAGTTGCTACACATCAAGTCATACTCGCCCTCTATCCACTCGCCCTCTCTTTCCGTCTGTGGCTCGTCCATCAAGTCAAATATGTTCACTCCCGTTGGTACGGATATGCTTTCGATATATTCAGCCACGGCTTTTCTTTCTTCGGCTGTTGGCTCTCTGAAAAAATCGTCTATCTGTGGCTCGGTCAAGGCTCTATCGTGTTCTTGAAGCCACCCGACCTTTTGCAAATGGGCTATTGCTTGAATCGTTTCATCATCATCACTCAGCTTCTGTGGCTCGGTATTGCGGTCAAGCCACATAAGCAATTCCACCATACACTCATCGCATAATTTTACAT
>CAMYZQ010000048.1 GCA_947303895.1 uncultured Bacillota bacterium
ATTTTCATTATATCATTTTAATGGTACTAGAAATCCTGGAGTTTTAGGTTATATGGACCCAACAACAGGTACTATTGTTGCTAATGTCGATTTATCATTAGAAGAAGTATGTGTAACTATAAGGCATGAAATACTCCATTATTACCTTGAACATACTTTAAGAATTGCTAAAAAGATTGCTGCAGAACATAATAGGCAACTTGGTAAAGATGTTTATAAGGGTGGAAAATTAGACCCTGAAAATGATAGCATTAAGGACCTTCTTCCTGAAATATTTAATGATATTACTAACTGGGCAGCTGACTTTGATATTTCTAATCAAGCATATACTGATAAGGATAAAAATATTATTAGAGGTATGAATGCTTTAGTTACTGAAGACTTCCATGAAGATTGGGTTAACCTTACAATGGAAGAAATGCTTGATAAATTAAGAGCAGAAGGGTTACCTAAACCTAAATTTATCTATGGTGCTTTAATGTCTCCTTCAATTTTTGTAAGTGGTAGGAGGGTTTATGGAAAACTCTAGAAGATTATTAGAAAAAAGAATTCACGGAAGATTTGATGATTCCGGTAGATTCGTAAGTTTAGATGGTAGTCCTATTGATTTTGTAACTTCTAATATAGGTTCGCAAAATAGCCCTAATTCTGCTACTTCAGATTCAAGAGAAGCTACAGATAATGAACCTTTATTAGGTGACTCTGAATATCAAAAAGGTGCCGGAGAATATGATGGTGATTTAAAATCACTTAAAGATGCCGTTGATAATGGTGATATGGAAGCCGCTAAAGATGCTTTAGATAAGATTTCCGATAAATTAGGTAAAGAAGGTAAGAAAGAAGCTAAAGATGCTGTTGATAAAGCTAAACAGATGGTTGATGACCTCAGTAAAGGTAAAATGCCTTCTGTTGAAGATGTTAAAGATTTAGCAGATAAGGTAAGAAAAGTTGCTGGTGAGTCAGGTGGAGAAAACTCTACTGAAGGTGGCGACTCTGGTGAAGGTGCTTCTGAAGAAGATGGTGATGGTAATTCATCAAGTAGTTCTGATTCAAATGGCAATCAGCAATCAAATCAAAATAAGCAAGGTAAGGGCCAAGGTAAAGGTGGCAAGAACCAACAAGGTAATAGCCAAGAACAACAAGGTAGTGGTCAAGGGGGCCAGGACCAACAAGATGGTAGTCAAGGACAACAAGATAGCCAAGGGCAACAAAATGGTCAAGGCAGTCAGGGACAGCAAGGAAGTCAAGATAAACAAGGCAGTAGTGGTCAACAAAGCAGCCAAGGTCAAGGTGAAGATGATTCATCAATTGAAGAACCTGACCCAAATGTAATTTATGTAGACCTTAATACAAATTTCCGTTATAAATGGAATGGAGAGGAGTTTGAGAGGTTATAATGATAGATTTAAAAGAAGAATTAAATGTATATATTGATGATGATACTGGTAATGAGTACGTTTGAGATGGTTCAAAATTAATCTTAATTAAAAAGGGTAGTAAAGGCAACTTTGGTGACCGTGGTGATGATTGGCAAGGCAGAGCTGCTGAGGAAGCAGAGAGAAATAAAGAAGCTGCTGAAAATGGTTCTCTTGAAACAGCTGAAGAAATAAATAATAGAGTTCAAAAAATTAAAGATGCTCTTGATAATCCCGATTATGGTAAAAAGTTAAAAGATGAAGCTGGTGCAGCTCGTCAAAGAGATGTCCAAAAAAGAGAATTAAGAAACCTTGAAAAGAAGGCTAAAATATTTAATAGTAACCCTATTATTCAATTTGAAGGTAACCTTAATTCTTTCTTAAAGAAACAAATGAAGATGATGTCCGAACCTTCATACGCTAAGTTTAATAAAAAATATGATGGTACAGGCCTTATAAGAAAAGGTGATAGAAAACGTGAATCTCCTGAGGTACCTTATGTACAAGTTTATTTTGATAGGTCACGGTCTTGGGATGAAGAAAAGACAAAAGTAGGTAGAGATGCTTTAGCTACTTTAAATAAATATGTAAGATTAGGTAAACTTAAATTAGTTGTTTCTTACTTCAATAGTGTTGTATTTGATGATTATATTGAAGATGGTACTGATGGTACTTATGGTACCCCTATTCTAGCTGACGTACAGGCTAAACAACCTGATAATGTTATAGTTATGACTGACTCAGATATTACTGACTGTCAAGAACATGTTGAAGTTCCAGGTAAAGTTTGGTATTTATTCTCAGGTGGTGTTTCTGATAATATCAGAAGTCATTTAACTGGTAAAATGGGTACTGAATCATATGAAATAAGACCAAAAGATGTTGAATTACTTAATTATGCAAAGGGTGAAGAATAATGGATAAAATAATACTTGATAAAATAGGGCTATCTGAAGTACTAGATATTTCTGGTATGAGGTTAGCCATTAAGGAAAATGATTTTGATAAAGCTTTTGCTCTTTGTAAAAATGCACAACAGAGAGCAATATTAGCTATGGGTTTAACAGGTGCCGGTATTGATTTTTTAAAACACATGACAGAAATTAGACCGGCAATGTTTAGATATGCATCTAATATTACTGATATTATTATACCTGGTAATGTTAAAAAAATTGGTGATTTTGCTTTCTTTGGTTCTTCAATACAGAATGTACAATTAGAAGATGGGGTAGAAGTTATTGGTGATGGTGCTTTTGCTCAAACAGATGTTAAAGAAATTAATTTACCAGCTAGTATTAAGAGTTTAGGCGAAATGAGTTTAGGTAAAGCAAAAGCTATTTGTGATTGGCCTAAGTCAGAAAATTATGACAAAGTTTATAACTCTAGTTCTGGTGATTTAGCTACTCCTACAATTAATGTTATGATTTCAACTTCTGGAGAAGTTATTAAAGAAAGAGGTTCTTGGTAGAGGTGTTTATGGAAGAAGAAAAAATTATTGATGAAGCTTTACCTAAAGATTTGGCTAAAGCATATAAAAGAAATGACATTTTAAGACCTAGAGAAACAGATAATTTTGATACTGTAACTAATGGTTATGGCGGTTATAGAGATATTAATAGAGGTAGAGATACAGGAAAGCGTTTAACTGACTTTGCTAATTCTGATTATAAACAAATTACGCCAGAAGAAGCAATGAAAAGATATAAAGCAGGTACAAGTAGAAATCTTTATGCAATTCTTGGTGGTAAGTTAGTTAATGCCTATTGGGTAGATAAAGATGGTTCTAAGATTAGACAGTACGATTATAAAGCTGAAAGAGACTATACTACAGGTTTAGAACCTTTCCAAAAGGAAAATGGTAAAATTGGTAAAAATTCTACTGATTTAACTCCAAAAGAAATTTATAATAACGCTTCAGCTATTTATGAAGTAAATGAAGTTGATTTGGACCCTCAATTAATTATCGACAGAAGAGTAAACCCAGAATCTAAATATAGTACTACAAATACTAAAAACAGAACTTTAGCTAGTACTTCTTCTAAACCTCAGAGGGAAAAAGCTAGAGGCGCATTAGTTGAACCAGGCTTAGTTAGAGATACTTGGTTTAGCTGGACTCCTAAAAATGCTGATGAGTGGTATGCTACGTATAAACAATATGATAAAAATTCTACAAATGCTAAAAGAGCTTATGGGAATTATATTTTAGCTAAAACAGGTGAGGATTCTTGGTTAGACTATGATGCAGCAAATATGACCAAGGATGCCAAGGCAAAATTAAGATATTGGGATGCTGCTGTAGCTTTAAGGGCACCTATTACTCGGGCTAAACAGGCTTTAAAAGATTTACAAGACCTTGAAAGTAATAAAAATTATATTACTAATAGAAAAGCTACATTTACAAGCCCTCAGCAGAGACAGAGTAGAGAATCTAGTATTCAATCTGACATTCAGTATTATAAGAGAAGATTACTTAGTTATTTAAGAGATTTAGAAGAAGCAGAATTAAGATTAGATGACCTCGATGCTAGTGATGCAGCACAGATTAAAGAATATGATGACCAAATTAATGATATTTTAGCTAAGATTGCACCTATTAAACAGCAAATAGATGATATGAAAGCTGGTAAAACAGGTATATTTGATGATACTGTATATTCAAAAATTGTACCTGAAGGCTTAGATTTAAGCAGACTTACTGAAAGATGTCTTAATAAAATAACTTCATTAAAGAAGTTACGTGAAGAAAAATCATTAGCAGAAGTTACTGATGAGGCTATGGGTATTGAACATGAAGACCCATTAGATAAAGAAGAAGAATAGTTTACTTAAGCTAAATTATTATATATAATTATTATATAAAGGATAGGATATTATATGGATAAAATTGAAGCTTTAGCTGAGTATTTCGGAATTGATGTTGATGATATTGTAGATGAAGGTGATGATTACTTTGATACACCAGAAGGTGAATTCAGAGTTTTCACTGAAGAAGAAGCAGATGAAGTAGCTGCAGAAGAAATTAAAGATATTTTTGATGATATTGGATTAGATTCATTTAGTTCTAATTTTCAAACTTGGGTACTCGATAATGCACTAGATGAAGATGAAGTAAATAATTTTATCGATACTGAAATTGAATATTTCAGTGATACAGAAGAAGATGAAGATTTACTTTCTTATTTACAAGGTCTTAATACATTAGAAGATAAAATTGGATATATAAAAGATTTATACGGTGATAGTGAAGAATTTAATAACTGGGCTTCAGATAAAATCAACATTGATATGGTTGCTGAAGAAGTATTAAGTCAAGATGGTAGAGGTCCTACTCTTGCACCTTATGACGGAGAAGAAGTAGAATTACCTGGTGATTATTTCCGGTATAGAATGAATTAATGAGAGGTTAAAATATGATTATTAATGGTATTAATGTTACACCTATTTTATTGGGTATCTTAGAAGTAGTATTAGCTGTTGTTTTAACTTTAATTACTACTAAGGTTATTCCTTGAGTTCATTCAAAGTTCGACCAAGAACAATTAGAATTTATTAAGGAAATTGTTAGAATTGCAGTTAAGGCTGCTGAACAGTTATTCGACAAAGTACAGGGTGCAGAAAAGTTAGAATATGCTAAACAGTTTGTAATTAATGCCCTTGCTGAAAAGGGTATTGTAATTGAAGAAGAATTATTAAGAACCTATATTGAAGCCGCAGTATTAGAATTACATAAAGCATTGGAGGTATAATTATGGATAATCTTAAAAAGATAGAAGCCTTCTTAGATATGCCTTCAGATGATGATATGGTTTATGGCGAAGCATTAACTGAAGATTTTGAAGAAAATGATTTACCAGCAGAAATTAGAATACCTGCTTCAGAATATCCTGAATATGATGAATATTATGATGATGAAGATGGTGAATTATATACCGAATTAAATATCTATATTGAAGATAATTATGGTGCTACTCCTGTTGATTTTCATTGGGTAATTACTCCAGATGAAATTATTATTAGTGATATTACTTGGTCTGATGGTGAAGATATTGAACCAGAAGTAGAAGAACAAGAAGTTGATTTCCCTGAAGATGATGTCATGGAAGATTTAAATGAGGCTAAGTTAAGAAAGAATGACTTAACAGATGAAAATTTAGCTAACTTCAGAATGGAACTTCAAGAAATTAAAGATAATCTTGCTGATTTTGGCCCAGAAGGTTTATATGCAGTACCTTATGAATCATTTAAGAGAGAATTCCCTATTTTCACCGAGAAAGTTATTGAATCATTCTTAGATGAAATGGGCGATGATGGTGAAGGTGACTGGCAGGAAGGCGAATTAATTTGGGAAAATGATTGGCCTTGTTTAATTGAAGGTGCTGAAAAGTTACTTGATGGTAAAGGTTTCCAGTGGGAAAAGATTTATACAAAGCACTATAAACCTGCTAATGAATCATTAAATGAATCATCTAGTAGAAAAGATAATATAGACATTATTGAAAAAGAATTAGAAGCTGATTTTTATGGCTTAACTTTAGAAGATTATTATGAAGATGAAGATACTTTAATGATTAGCATACGCGACGCTATTGGAGAAATTTATGATATTTCTATTAAAAAGTCCGAATTAGGCCAACCTGGAGGTCTTAGCTATATATTATTTAATGAATTGGATTTAGCTATTGAACGTGGAGATGTAACAGAAGATAGACCAGTCGATGAATCATTAAATGAAGAAAATGAAAAGCATTTATATATTTGTGATGACTGTGGGTATGAAGTAGAACTAACAGATGATGAATATGATGGAATGTGCCCTAATTGTCATGAACACCATGGATTTTATAGAGCTGATGAATCATTAACAGAAGCTTCAAAATAAAAAATAGTTAATTATTAAAAAAGAGAGAAATCTCTTTTTTTTTTTTTTAGTTTACTTTTAACTTACTATATAGTATAATATAAATGTAAATGAAATACAGTATGTGGCCAGTAAATAT
>CAMYZQ010000049.1 GCA_947303895.1 uncultured Bacillota bacterium
TAAAAGTTACTGGTAAAGTAAATATTAATACTGCTACTAAAGAAGAATTAATGACTCTAACAGGTATTGGAGAATCTAAAGCAGATAAGATAATAGAATATAGAAAAAGTAATATATTTAATTCTATTGAAGATATTAAAAATGTAAGTGGTATTGGTGAAAGCATATATACAAAGATTAAAGATAATATTACTACAGAATAAATTATTAATATTATTATCTATAATTGTAATATTATATTGTTCATTATTTATCATATTATTTAATCCAAAAGACATAAATGATAATACTATTACAGGCTATATTTATGACTATAAAATAGATGGTAATAAATTAACTTTAAAGATTAAATCAAAAAGAAGAATAATAGTTAATTATTATTTAAAAATAGAACCCTTTAATCTTGAATATGGTGATTATGTCGAACTAAAGGGTGAATATACACCTATAAGTGAAAACACTAATTTTAATATGTTTAATTATAAAAAGTATTTATATAGCCAAAGAATATATTATATGTTTAATGCTGATAGTATTAAACTAATAAAAAAGAATAAGAATATTTTATTTACTATTAAAAACTTAATAGTAAAAAGAATAGAGAAGTGTAAATACTCTAAAAAATATTTATATGTATTTCTGCTATCAAATAAGAATTTTTTAGAAGATGATCTATATTCTTCTTATAAGAATCTAGGGTTAGTACATTTAATATGTATATCTGGTATGCATATATCATATATAATTATGCTTTTAAATAAATTAAAAACAAAAAAGATATTTATATATATCTTTTTAATTTTATATATGTTTTTATTAAACTTTTCTATATCAATAGTTAGATGTTTCTTAATGTATTTATTAAAAAGTTTAAAATTAAATATATCTAATGAGAAACTATTATTAATAATAATGTTATTCTTGTTAGTTATTAATCCATTTAATATTTATAATATAGCTTTTATATTTTCTTTTGTAATATCATTTGGATTATATTATTCAAAATCAAAATATTCATTCTTAGTAGCATTCTTTTATTCTATTCCAATACTTATAAATAACTATTTTAAAATAAACTTTATTTCTTTATTTATGAATGTAATATTTATACCATTTATTAGTTATATAATATTCCCATTTTCATGCCTTATATTCATATTTAATTCCTTAGATAGGTATTTCTTCTACATAACTAATTACATGGATAAAATCATGCTTAAAATGAGTGAAATAAGTATATTTACAGTATTTTTTTCTAAACTGAATATATTACTAATAATTATCTATTACTTATTACTTATAATATGCAAAAATAATAAAAAATATTTACTTGGAATTATTAGTTTATTATTTATATTTTATCTAAATAATTCATATATGATTAATCCAAGGGTTTATTTCTTAGATGTAGGTCAATGAGATTCAAGTTTAATTAGAATTAAGAATAAAAATTATTTAATAGATACTGGAGGTAAATATAATTATTCTTTAGCTGATAATCTAATAATTCCTTTTTCTAGAAGTGTAGGAGTTAAAAAAATAGATTATTTAATTTTAACTCACGGCGATTATGATCATATGGGTGAGGCCATTAACTTAGTTAATAACTTTAAGGTAGATAATGTAGTTTTTAATTGTGGACCCTACAACGATTTGGAAAATGAATTAATCAAAGTTTTAAATGATAAAAACATTAATTACTATACTTGTGTAAATAGGGTAGATAATCTAGAATTTTTACAAACAAAGGAATATGATAATGAAAATGATAATTCAAATGTAATATATACAGAACTAAATAATCATAAACTCTTATTTATGGGAGATGCTAGTATTACTAAAGAAAAAGATATATTAAATAAATATGAATTGTCTAATATAGATATATTAAAAGTAGGTCATCATGGATCTAAAACTAGTTCTAGTAAAGAGTTTATTAATAAGATGAATCCTAAAAACTCTATTATTAGTGTAGGTAAGAATAATAGATATGGGCATCCAAATAAAGAAGTATTAAATGTATTAGAAAACTCTAAAATATATAGAACTGATCAAGATGGAAGTATTTTATTTAAAATTAAATAATACATATTGATTTTGATTTTTTACTTTGCTATAATACTTTTTACTTGCAGAAAAAAAGAGGTGTAAAAATGGAATTTGTAAGAAACGGGCAAAAAACAACATATTCTTTTAATACTGAGCAAATATCTTTATTAATAAGAGCTCATTACAAAAAATTAAAAAGAGATGTTAGTATATCTTTTAACTATAAAAAACAATATGGTTCTGATAATTTATTTTCGTGTAAGGCAACAGAAAACATTGTAGATCCTGTAACAGGTAAAAAAACAAAATCATACTTTACATTATCACTTGATGATATTAGACATATTGTAAAAAAAGAATTAAATGTTGATAATGCTACATTACTAGATATAGTTAGTGATGCTTTAGTAACAGAACACTTTAATAAAAATACTAAAAAACCTTGTAGAAAAATTATTAATAGAACATTTACTGTTACTGAACTTGGTAAGGGTAAAACTTATAAAAGAGTTAAAAAACTTCAAGGTAAAAAAAAGAATAGTGAAAACTAGTCTTTTTTTTATGTTATAATTCTAGTATAGAGGTGAAGTAAATGGCATCAACAATTATACATATGGCAGTAGCAAATGAATTAAATAAAAAACTAAATAGAGATAATAATCTTATATTACTTGGAGGAATTGCTCCTGATCTTGGTAAGATAGCAACAGGTGATAAAATAAAAGCTCATTTCCAAGACACTAATGATAATCTTCCAAACATTGATAAGTTTTTGAATAAGTATAAGAATAATATGAATAATGATTTTGTAATGGGCTATTTTATTCATTTGTATACAGATTATTTGTGGTTTAAATATTTTATACCAAGTATATTTAATGAAGATAAAGAATTAATTACTAAACTAGATGGAACTAAAGTTAAATGTACTGATAATATGTTTGTTTTATTTGTATATAATGATTATACAAATTTAAACATTAAATTACTTGATGAATATAATATGGATTTAAGTATCCTTTATAATGAACTTCCAAAAATAGATAATATAATTGAAGAAATACCAATGGATAAATTAAATCTTTTAATTAATGAAACAGGGTATATAATAGAAAACGCTAAAGAGAAGAAAGAATATGTATTTGATATAGAGGACATTAAAACATTTATAAATACATCTACTGATTTAATATATGCATATTTAAAAGAAAAAGAATTAATATAAAAAGACTGCTTATTGCAGTCTTTTTTAAAACTTTCTATATAATCCTATTGCTTTACCAACTATATATACTTTATCAAGTATAATAGGGGCCATAGTATCATTTTCAGGTTGTAATCTAAAATATCCGTCTTCTTTATAAAATGTTTTAAGTGTAACTTCATTATCTTCTGTCATAGCAACTACCATATCACCATTATTAGCAGTAGCTTGTCTTTGAACTATAACTATATCTCCATCATGAACACCAGCATTGATCATTGAAGTTCCAGATACTCTAAGTGTAAATACTTCTTTTTTAGTAGGTATCATGGAAGCTGGTAATGTAAAGAATTCATCTGGCATTTCAATAGCTTCAATTGGATTTCCTGCAGTTACTTTACCAAGTAGAGGAACGTCTATTGTATCAGATTCAGCATAATCATTTGGAACTAATAATTCAATAGCTCTATTCTTTGAATCTCCTCTTTTTATATATCCCTTAGTTTCTAAAGTATTTAAATGAGCTTGAACAGTTGCAGGACTAGATAGATCTAGTGCTTTACCAATTTCTCTAACAGTAGGTGGGTAACCATTTTTAGCTATACTTCTTTTTAAATAATCTAAAACTAGATTTTGTTTTACAGTTAGTTTCTCCATATTATTCTCCTTTACTAAAATAATATTATCATAAAAAATGTAAAATGTCAAACATTTGTTTGAAAGTATATTGACACATACACTTGTTCGTAATACAATGAAGACAAGAGGTGAAGATATATGAAAAAATTAAAAGGTATTTTAAAAGTAGGAGTAACATTTGTTATATGTGTTGTTTTATTATATTCACTAGCTATTAGATTAATTAATGTATATGGAGTAGAAGATACTGTAATTGAAGATTATAATTATGAAGAATACTATGTTTATGAATAATCTATTTATTTTTTATTAAATGTTTGATATAATTAATAAAGAATAAAGGGCTAGGGTGATAGTTATGGATCAAAAGGCAATTAATGTTATAAAGAATTTAGCTTTAGATATGATTCAAAATTCTGGAACAGAAGGAAATTATGGTATAAGTTTTTCTGCGGCACCAATTTTATATACACTTTTTACCAAACATTTAAGAGTTAATCCTTCTATACCTGATTGGATAAATAGAGATAGATTTGTTTTAAGTGCATCACATGCATCAGCATTATTATATTCAACAATGTTTTTAACTGGATATCCTTTAATGATAGATGATCTTAAAAACTATAAACAATTAGGTTCTAAAACACCTGCTTATCCTAATATTAATACTTTAGGTGTAGATTTAAGTACAGGACCTTTAGGTCAAGGGTTTGCGACAGCAGTAGGTATGGCTCTAGCTGAAAAAAAATATGAAGAATTATATAATGATAAGAGTAAATCTAAATTAAATAAATTAATAGATTATAAAGTATATGTTTTAGTATCTGATGGAGACCTAATGAAGGGTATTTCATATGAAGCTGCATCTTTTGCTGGTACTATGGGATTAGATAACTTAATAGTTTTATATGATTCAAATGAGGTATCATCAGACGGAGAAATCAAAAGAACATTTAGTGAAAGTGTTTTATCTAGATTCTCATCTATGGGATGGAATACTATATTTGTTAAAAATGGTAATTCATCTAATGAAATAAGTAAAGCTATTGAAAAAGCTAAGAGAGCTAAAGCTCCGACAATTATTCAAATTAAAACTATAATTGGAGAAGGATTACTTAATCAAGGTAAATTAACTACACATTCACAGTTTCTTGATAAAACAGATTTAGATCAATTTAAACAAAAGGCAGGAGTTGGTACAATACCATTTACTATATTAAAAGAACCTGCTAGTTATATGAGAGATACTGTTGTTGGTAGATCAATTAAGATTTATCAAGATTGGGAAAAGTTAATTAATGAATATAAACAAATATTAACACCACAACAATTACTTGAAATAAATAATATTAATCAAAATTTAGTAAATATAGATTTAAATAGAGCAGAGATTCCAATAGATTATAATAATAAAGAATCTATGAGAGAAAGTAATCATAGAATTATGAATATTATTGGTAATAGTGTTTATAACTTTATTGGAGGTAGTTCTGATTTAGCTAATACTACTAGAGTATATGTTGATGGTGCAGATGAAATAGGTTATAAAAAATATACTGGAAAGAATATTCCTTTTGGAGTTAGAGATAACTTTATGGGAGCTTGTTTAAATGGTCTTGCTATATCTGGATTTAGACCATTTGGATCATCATTACTTGTTTATAGTGATAGTATGAGAGAATCTATTAGACAATCCGCATTAATGAATTTACCAGTAACATATATATTTACTCATGATTCTGTTACTAATTCATTTGATGGACCTACTCATCAACCAGTAGAACAATTATCAGATCTTAGATCTATACCTAATTTATATGTATTTAGACCTGCTGATATTAAAGAAATTATTGGTACATGGAATGTAATACTTAATAATAAAATACCTGCTGTTATTTCACTTCCTAAAACTGAAGTAAAAGCAGAACAAGGAACTAAAGAGGAAAGTATTGTTAAAGGAGCTTATATAGTAGGAGAAGAAAAAGAAAGAGTAGATGCTGTTATTATAGCTACTGGTGCTGAAGTCCAACTTGCTAAATCAATGCAAGTAAAATTATTACAAGATAAAAATATAGATGCAAGAATTATTAGTATGCCTTGTATGGAATTATATAATATTCAAAGCGATGAATATAAAGAGAGTATTATTCCAAAGGGTAAACCTATATTCATATTAGAGTTTGGATCTTCATTTGGATGGGAAAAATTTGTTCCTAGTTCAGATTATTTATTAACTGTAGATTCATTTGGAGCTTCTGGTTCTAAAGATGATGTTCTTAACTATATGAATATAAATATAGATAAATTAATTAGTAGAATAGAGAACTTATTATAATAAGTTCTTTTATTTTAAATAAAAATAATATATAATATATATGTATTTAAGGAGGAAATAATATGTGGCATGATATATTAATGGTTGCTATTGGATTAGTACCAGGTTTAATAATTGGTTTCTTTGTTGCTAAAATATTTATGGAAAAATATTTAAAGAAGAACCCACCAATAAATGAACAAAT
>CAMYZQ010000050.1 GCA_947303895.1 uncultured Bacillota bacterium
TCTAATACTGGTGAATATGATTTATATGTTAAGAATAAAGAAAAGAATGTAGTATTTACTGAATTTACGTATGATACTAATTTATATGAACAAAAGACTTTAGAAGATTACTTATTAAAAGGCGTTTCTGATATAGAATCTACTAAGAAGAATGCTAAAGTATATAAAGAAAAAGAATTAAAAGAATTTGATGATAAAAAAGTATATTCAATAGCATATGAAGGAAAAACAGATAAAGCATCAACATGCATCTATAGAATTACTGTAATTCAGTTTAATTCAAATCCTAACTATATGATATATACTGTAATTGTAACTCTAAAAGATGATTATGAAAAATTATCTCCAGAGTTAGATGAAATAATTAATTCTGCAAAAATAATTCAAAATAATTAAACTCCTTAGGGGAGTTTTTTTATTTGCGGTTAATAAAATATATGGGAGGTGAAAACTGTTAGATATGTAAAACAATCTAATATAAAGGATTGTGCATCATCCTGTATATATAATATTATTAGATTTTATAAAGGTAATATTAATTATAATAATATTACTAAAAGACTTCATATAACGAAGAAAGGATCGTCTATATATAATGTAGTTAAAACTCTAAGATATTATAAACTTGAAAGTGATGCATATAGATGTGACTATGAAAATTTAATTAATCTTAATCATCCAGTAATTGCATACTTAAAGATTGATAATTATTATCATTATGTTATAGTTAAAAAAATAAGAAATAATAAAGTGTTTATATTTGATCCTATAAGAGGAGACCTCACTTATAGTAAAGAAGAATTCTTAAATGAATGGCAATCTATAATAATAGATATAATCTATATAGAACCATTAGATAACGAAGAAAACTCATATATAAAATACTTATTTAATATAATTAATGATAACAAAAAAATACTATTCATACTATTTTTATTAGCCACATTATTTACTATATCAAATCTATCTAGTACTTATATTCTTAAATATATAATAGATGCCTTTGATATAAGAAGATTAATTGTTTTTATAACTATTTTTGAAGTTAGTAAAACTATTCTTAGTTATGTTAATGGTAAACTTTCACTAAATGCATATGTAAGAATAAATAGTAATATTAGAAATAGTATATATCAAAAGATTTTTAATCTCCCATCTAAAGAAGCAAAAGCATTTAATCTAATATGTAGAATAGAAGATCTATCATATATAAGTGAATTTATATTTAATTTTCCCACTCTACTAATAGATTTATTATATGTGATAATAATATTTATATTCTTCATAATAAATGGTTTATTTTACCCATATATATTACTTATATTATCTTTATTATTAGTTACTTTTCATTTACTTGTTCGAAATAAATTATTTGATTTATTTGATAAAGAAAGAAATAATTTTTTACAAATGAATAATAATCTTATTGAAAGAATAAACTTAATACCCATAATATATAAATTAAAAGCCAGTAAAGAGTTTATAAAAAAAGAATCAGATAATTATAATAATTATTTGATTCTTCAAAAAAAGTTAAATAATAATATGCTTTATTATAACTTAGTGTTAAATATAATTTTTCTTGTGTTTAATATTGTATTAATTCTTGTTTCATTTCATTACAGTTCTCTTAAAATCATATCTCTTGGAGATTTTTATATAAATTGTTCCTTATTTCAAATATATTTTTCTTCTATTGAAGAAATCCTAAATTATGATAAATTATTTCTTTCTTCTAAGAACGCTTTTAAAAGAATAGTAGATCTATATAATTATGATTTTAATGAAGAAGGAAATCATAATATAGTGGTATTAAATAATGAACCTCTGTTAAATGATACTACTGATAATAATATTATTTTTGAAAGAAATATTTCAAATGAAGAATTAGATAGAGTAAAGAAAGTATGTTTAATAAAAGATAATAAGTTTATAGATGAAGATGCTAATGTTTCAAAAAAGGAAAAGATAATTCTTGCTAGATCATTATTATCTAATTCAAATAAATTAATACTTAATAATTGTTTGAATAATATAGATTATAAAGAAAGAAAAATAATACTAAATAATATAAAAACTGAATACAACAAAAGTATTATTTATATTTCAAATGATCTAAAAGAAAAGAGGAGGAAAGTGTGAAAAAGTTAGATATTTGTGAAAGTAAATGCATGTATGGTGGAGGATGGAGTCTTGGTATAGCTGCTTTAATAGGAGCAGGTGTCTCATTTGTTATTGGGGCATTAGATGGTTGGACAAGGATATTTAGATGTCGTTAATAGATATTAATTCTCAAAAGAAAATGTACGCTGGAGGCTTTAGTGCTTCTTTAGTAGCAGCTCTTTTTAAAGGAGTTAATGTTTTTACAGATTTAGGTAGATATTTTGGATCATCACTAAGACGACTTACAACTAGAAATATATGCAGATAAAATAAAATAAGCTTTTTTAAGCTTATTTTATTTATTTTATGATATACTTATTATATAGGGATGTATGAGTATGAGAAAAGATAGAAATATTACAATTATACTTATTGTTTTATTGCTTGCTACAATTGGTTTATTAGTCAATAATTATTATAACAATTTAGCACCTACTATTAAGAGTATTACGTATGCAGATAGTTATAATGAAGATAGATCTAGAAAAGCAACATTAAAGATTAAGAAAAGAAATTCTAAACCAGTTTACTGTGTATTTAAACACGGTGATGAAGTTAGTAAGAAGATAAAGGTAAAGAATAATAAATGCTCATACGATGTAGTAACAGATACATATAAAGTAGAATTAGAATATAATAATGGTAAGACTATTACATATGATGAAGAGTTTAATATAGATGGTTTATTAGGCTTTAAATTAGTTAATAAAAAGAAATATATGGCATTAAATGAAACATTTAATTTAGGTATTAATTTAGATACTGTAGGATATATGGATTATTTAGTTAAATATAGTTCATCTAATGAAGATATTATTTCTGTAGATAATTATGGTAATTTAACTGGTAAACAAGTTGGTACATCTACTATTACTGTTACAGCAGATAAATATACTGAAAAATGGGATATAAAAGTATCAGATTTAATTAGACCTGCTACTTTAAATAATAGGAAAAAGACAGTTCCATGTAATAAGTATTCAAATGAACAAATAGCAGAATTAGATGATATCTTAGCTAGTAGAGTAGAAATAGCAGGTGAAGGAACTAGAGCTGCTGCAGTTGAAGTATCTAGATTCTTAACTCTAGAATTTCCATATAAGATTCCATATTTCTATGAAAATGGAAGAATATCTACTAATGGTGTAGATGGTGAAGGAAGATATTATAGAAAAGGTTTATATCTAGGAGTAGAAAAACAAAAACAAATAGAAAAAGTAATGGTTGGTCCTTCTTCTTGGGGATGTCCATTAACAAACTTTGAAGATGATGGATATATGATTCCAAACACTAAATATCCTAATGGACTAGATTGTTCTGGTTATATATCATGGATACTTAAACAAGCAGGTTTAGATATTGGCGATATTGGAGCAGGTTTCTCTTCAAGATATAATTATACTCAAGTTGGAGAATTAAATAGAAACTCATATGAATTACTTCATTCAGGTAAGGTTAAACCTGGTGATTTAATTGGATGGGATGGTCATATAGCTATGATAGGTGGTATGACTGATACTAAGATATATGTTACTGAAAGTTTACTTCCAGGTGTTATTATGGATGAATATGATTATTCAAATCCTAGAAGTAAATTCTATAGTAGATATGATCATATAATAGATATGTCTGGTCAATATAAAGGTGACGGTAATTTAAGATATATGTGGTAAAAATAAGTCTAATAAGACTTATTTTTTAGGAAAGGAGACTAAAGATGGATTATATAAAAGGTATACTTAAAAAGATTATATTTGAATCTAATAATGGTTATGTAGTTGCATTATTTAGAGTTAAAGATTCATCTTTAGATGAATTTATAAATAGAACTATAACTATTACAGGTTATTTTCATGAATTATCAATAGATGATAGTTATATTATGAATGGTGAAATAGTAGAAAATCTTAAATATGGAAAACAATTTAATGTAACTAGTTATGATAGAGATATACCTACGGGTACAGAAGGGTTAATTGAATTCTTGTCTGGTGGTTTATTTAAAGGAGTAGGAGAAAAGACTGCTAAACAAATAGTAGATACTCTTGGAGAAGATACTTTAAAACTAATCGAAGAAGATTATTCTAATCTTTTATTAGTTCCTGGTTTTAAAGAATCAAAAGCTAAATCTATTCATGAAACACTTATAAAATATAATGAAAGTTATAACACTATTATTTATTTAAATGATATTGGATTTAATACTAATGATGCACTTAAAATATATAATGAGTTTAAAGATAAAACTAGAGATATAATAAATGAAAATGTTTATTTAATCACAGACTTTATCTCTGAAATAAATTTCTTAAAAATAGAAAAAATAAGAAAGAATCTTAATATAAAAGATGATGATAAAAATAGAATTATATATTTAATTGAATATGTAATTAAAAACTATTTATTTAATACTGGTGATACTTATTTTTATCCAAAAGATATATATGAAGAAGTTACTAGATATTTATCGTTTGACTTTTCTTTAGATGATTTAGAAATATATTTAGATGAACTAATAGAACTTAATAAAATAATTCTAAAAGACAATAAATATTATTTATTTGATTATTATTTTGCAGAAGATAATATATCTAATTTTATTTGTTATTTATCAAATAAGACAACAAATATTAGAAAGTTAGATAAAGAAATAGAAAACCTAGAATTACACTTTGGTATTACATATAATGAGATGCAAAAGAAGGCCATTAGAGAGTCAGTATCTACTAACTTTAATATTATCTCAGGTGGACCTGGAACAGGTAAAACAACCATAATTAAAGCTATTCTAGAGTTATATAAAAGAGTTAATCATTATAATCATTTAGATATGTTAGCTAAAGTAATGTTACTTGCTCCAACAGGTAGAGCAGCTAAACGTATGAGTGAAAGTTCAGGATTTAAATCATCTACTATTCATAGATTTTTAAAATGGAATAAAGATACTGATACATTTATGGTTAATGAAGAAAATAAATCTAATGTAGAATTCTTAATTATAGATGAAGTATCTATGATAGATACATTACTTCTTAATAATTTATTACTAGGATTAAATAGAAATGTAAATATAGTTATGATAGGAGACTATAATCAATTAGAATCTGTAGCTCCTGGTAAAGTATTAAAAGATCTAATAGATTCAGATATGCTTAATGTTACATTTTTAAATGAATTATATAGACAAGAAGAAAATTCTTATATAGCTACACTTGCTAAAGAAATAAGAGAAAATAATTTAGATGAAGAATTCACTCTTAAAAAAGATGATTATAACTTTATTGAATGTACTAAAGACAATTTACTTGAGTACACTAAAAAACTAGTTTTAAAAGCAATAGAAAAGGGTTATACATCATCTGATATTCAAGTACTTGCTCCAATGTATAAAGGAGTAAATGGAATAGATAATCTAAATATAATGCTTGAAGAAGTTTTTAATCCTGATGATAAACCAAGTATTAAACATTATGACACTATTTATAAAGTAGATGATAAAGTATTAAAACTAGAAAATGATCCTGATAATAATGTATTTAATGGTGATATTGGATATATAACTAAAATAGAAGACGATGAAGTTCATATTAATTTTGATGGAACAGTAGTTATTTATAAATATAAAGATTTATCTACTATTAAGCATGCTTATGCAATTTCTATACATAAGTCACAAGGTAGTGAGTTTAATCTAGTTATTATTCCAATAATTAGTTCATATA
>CAMYZQ010000051.1 GCA_947303895.1 uncultured Bacillota bacterium
TGCTCTTCCTCACTCCATAAATAGCCTTTTGCTTGAGCTTCATCTGATTCTTTAAAAAATCTAAACATAAAACTATCAAAAGCTTTTTTGAAATCATCTTTATCTAAAGGCATTTCTTTTTGATAATATTTAAAAGCTAAGTCTCCAAATGCATTATATACATCTGAATTTAATTGATGCTGAGCATTAGAATCGAGAGATTCTTCTACAATCTCTTCTTCCTCTTTGGTTTCAAATTCAAAATCATCATCTTCAAAATGAGTTTTAAACCATTCAAGAGCAGCTTCAACGTCTTTTTCACTCAAGCCTCTATCACTAAACTTGTAGCAAACATCTGCTATGGCATTATATATTTCGTGATTAAAATCATCATAAGCATCAAAACTTAAATCTTCAAAAAGCTCTTCTGACAAATGCATAGCCTTTAAAGCTTTAGATTTAACTTCTTTACCAGTATCTCCTTCATCAGGAATTGTATCTTCTGCAGCCTTTTTATTTTCTTCCATAGCATCTTCATATTTTTTCTTATTTTCGTCATGCTCTTCATTAGCACCAACAAAGACCGGATCAGCCACAGCTTGAATATCATCAATAACATTGTCAAAATTTTCACTTAATATTAATTTCTTTTTCATTTTGTTAAATGACTCCACAAATTCATTTCCATCTATAATTTCTATTGTATCTTGTTTACCTTCTTCAATATCTTCTTCACTTCCAGAAAGTAAATCAATAAGTTGTTGAAGTTTTCCTATACTATTATTCTCATCTTCAATAATGGAATCAATTACAGGAATCATAGCTTCATAGTTTTCTTCTTTAAGATTTACATTTAAACTATTTAAATCTCTTATATTATCATACTTCTTATTTATAGCATCTATAAGAATATCAGTAATACCTACTACAGAATTTTCCATTATTTTAACTCCTTAAATAAATGAATATCAATTCCACCAGTTATTACCATATCCTTATTAGGACCAAAATTAAATGTTATATATAATACTTTATTATGCTCATCTTCAAAAGTATCTAATATACCTTCAATTTCTCTAAGATCATCTCTAAATAACTGATATGCTTCTTTATCTGTTAATTCTTCTCCCTCAGACTCTGAAGTAGGATAAAACATATTAGGATTTATAACTTGTATATGTTTTCCTCCCATTATATTATCTGTTATTCCTGAAGAATTTTCATCTACAATAAAACCTACTTTTGAAAGTCTATTTAATAAATCTTGTAATAACTTATCAAACTCTTCTTTAGAAATACTCAACATTTTATTTTCATTTTTAAACTTAACTTTTAATGTATATATTATCCTATCTTCATCAATTTCATCTTCATATATGTTAACTAATTCTTCAATATTCTCTGGAACAGGAGGTTTAAAATACTCATCTATGAAGTATAAAAAGTCTTCTTGAGTTTGATAAGGACCATCTACTTCTATAGCAATATTAGCTACATCATTTTCTTCATTATAATCTATAGCATATACTAAAGCATCAATACTATATTCTTCTTCAGCACCAATTAAAATATCTTCTGCAATCATTTCAGCAACAGAAGGATCACCTGATTCCCAGTCTTCATTTAAACTTTCTTTTAAAGGTTTAAAATTTCTAATTGAGTCTATTTGATCTCTAGTAAAACCAAATTCCACTAATCTGTCTCTAAATGGTCCCCAAACATCAGTATCTTCATCTGGTGCTACATGATGATACCAACCATTATTACTCATGTAACCTTCATCTGCTCCATAAGTAGCAACTACTGCTTTAGCTCTTCTAACTAATTTAATCGGATCTTTTATAAGTTTAGCCATTTTAGAAGCTTCTGAACCGAAAGGCTGTCCATTTCCTCTAAATGTATGACCTCTAAATTTTAAACCTTTAGCTCTATCATAATCCTTTTGTTGAGGCTCTATCTCTTCTACACTTATGTCTTCTATTGAACCTGTATAAGCTTCTTCTAAAGATTCTACAAGAGAATATTTATCCCATCCCGCTGTAATTTTTTCCTCATTAGCCCAGGTATCCCCATGAGCTATCTCTTTATTATTCTTAATATCTATAAGCATACCATATCTATGTATTTCAATCCATGGATCTTTAGATAAGCTACTATTATATAACCAATCAATAATAATTCTATTTAACTTAGAAACATCATCACTAAAAATTAATTTATAATAGTCACTATGACTAATGGTACTTTTAAGTAGAATTGCAGCATATGAACTATTAGGATCACCTTCAATCTCATCAAACTTTTCTGAATATGAGCTTAAATTTATGTCATCACCATCTTTAGTAAAGCCACCGTATCCAGATTTTCTATAAGAAATATGAATTTTATCTTCTAAACCTTCTGAAAGTAATCCTTTTATATAAATATTAACCTCATCTGCATCATTTGCTTTTTTAAGAAAATTACCTAACTTTTGAATATCTTCTTTGTCTAATTTATCTTTTATACTTTCATATAAAACTTCAAGTTGAGCGTCATTTCCAGTACTACTGAATTCTTTTTTCTCAAAATATTTAAGACCTTCAGTAATTGTTCTAAAGTTATTTTTAGTATTTAAATTTTCATTTAGTGATTGTTTTATTTCATTATCTTCTATATCGTAAGAAGCTAACATATCATTTAAATAAAATTTATTATTCATTGATTCTCCAAAATATTCTCTAGCAGCATCTTCACTTTCAAATTCAATTCCATTTTTTATAAATGAATCTTTTGAATTGATTCTTTTATTTTCAGCTTCATTTTCTTGCTGCTTTTTCTTTTCTTTTTCTTTATGTTTCTTTTCCAGATACTTTAATCTTTCTTGATAAATTCTATAAAGTTGTTCATCAGTATATCGAGCAAAATTATACTTAAATCCCATTTTCTTTAACTTAGACTCAAGTTCATCTCTATGAATCCACTCTTCTGATAAACCTACTCCTGAATTAAAAGTATCTATTCCTGCTGCTGCATCAGGCATAATTGGAGATAAAGTACTTAATGCAGGTAATTTTGATTTCTTTGTTTTTTCTTTAGTGTCTTTAATAGATTTTTTTAAATCTAAAGCTTCATTCATATATTCATAAAAAAATTCTTTTAAATGCTGAACATCAGCATTTCTATCTGTCATATTACCACTATAGTAAGCATCTCTAATTTGATTACCTTCATTGTCTTTAAGTGTAGTAATATATGATCTAGTATTCTTGTCATAATAAGAATCTATTATATAACCTTTTTTTAATTCTACAGTCATTATTTATCCCCTAGAAGCTCTGAAATATATTTACCTTGATCTTTATATCGCTTCTTGGCGATAAAAGCTTTATGTAATGATGTATTATTTTCTACATCTGATTCTTTATTGTATAAACTTTTTTCAACAGAACTGAAATATAAATGATCTATTATATTTAAGTTCTCTAATGCTTTTTCAGTTTTTAATACATATTGATAACCTAAGTGTGTGGCTGATAAAGCATATAAACATTGAAGATCAGTTATCTCTTCTGCTACAAAAGCATCTATTACTTCGAATAATTTATTGTCTGCAATTGGAGCATATACATAATCACAATTGTCTACTTTTTCTTTTATAGCAATAATTCTTTCTGAATTAGAATATTCAGGAATTTGATTTCTATAATAACATACTGCAAGCATCCAATCTACACTTACATTAAATTGGGCTTTCTGCAAGCCTTCTTCATCAAATGTAAGAATATAAATAGATGAATTTGGTTCTTCACCAACCCACATTCCTGCTTGAGCTATATCTTCACCTATATAAAAGCCATTTCCAAAGTCATTGCTTTCTCCAGATACATCTACTCTAATATCTCCTTTAATATTAGTTCTAGATCCATGAGTAGCAACAACAGTACTATCACCTCTAAATTCATCTAATTTATCTTGCCATTCTATTTCATTTAAGAATAGTCCGGCATTATAAGCAAAATTATAAATATTTTCAAGTTGAATCTTATCAGGAATCATTTCTCCTGATTCTATATCATCAACTTCTTGTTCACTTAAATCTAATTTAGATAATAACCATTGTTCATCTTCTGGCTTTTGTATAAATATATCTTCAATTATTTCTAAATGTTCTGGTACTTTATTAAACTGTTCCAATGTATATCTTTCTTTCATATTGGCGGTTACACCGCCTATCTTATAAATATTTAATATTATATATTTTATATATTTATATTTTATTATATCAATTTTCAATATATTGAATTACAACATATTGTTTTTTGTATGTTGTATTGAAAAATAAAAAAATATATTTATATAGCACAAAAGATCAGCATTCCTGCTGATTATTCATACATAATATTAAATACAATAATAATAAATTATTTATTACTACTCCACTTCATTTTTAATTTATTAGGCGTCTGTGAAACCTCATAAATTATATATTCATATGTATATCTTCCACCGTTTTCTGCAGATGGTGAATGTTTTATTACTTTTAAATAGCCAAGATCTTTTAATTCTTCTAAAACTGATCTAACAGTTCCATAAGATTCTTTACATATAGAAGCTAATCCTGAAATAGAATAATCCCAGTTTTCTGGTAAAGATAATATTAAACTTAAAAGACCCTTAGCTTTTAAACTCATATTCAGCACATGAAAATGCTGATTACTCATTACAGTATAGTTCTTAGTTTTCTCTACTCTTATTACACTACTCATATAATATTACAATTTTTAGTTATTATTTATTTCTTTCTCTGCTTCAGCTTGATAATTTTCATAAATTTGATCTTCTAAATAATTATTTAGATTAACTAAATCTTTAAAATCACTATTAGAAGATATTTCATCAAAATGATTTATTATTTCTGCATAAGCAGCGTCTAAATCTGAATTATCTATATTATGATTAAATTGTTGAGCAAGATTAATAATTTCTTCTGAATCATATTTCAAATCTAGATATCTATGAATATCAGAATCAGAGACTTCAACTTCAACAGTTTCGTAATCTTCATCTATAGATATTGGATATAATTTTTCATTTAATTTTTGTATTTTCATTTTTAATCCTAATATAAATAATTTAGCTTAACTATTATTTTATAATAAATATATAGTTATTTTTTAAATTTATTTTTACATTAAAATGGAGCTCCCACCTCGACTTGAACGGGGAACTACTCATTACAAGTGAGTTATTTTACCTTTGAACTATGGGAGCCTATTTTCTTAAAGCACATTTTGCCCAATAATTTAAATAATCTTCTAGTGTTTTATATTTTCCTCTAATATAAGAATTATCACAGACATTTATATACCAGTCAATAGCATCTTTTTCTGTAGACCACCATTTATAATCATTTATATCATAGCTTTCATTATATTTTCTATAACTACTTCCTTGATATAACTCTATAGTAGAGTGTCTAAATCTTCTATTTGCAAGCTTCTTACTTGCTTTTGTAGTTCTACATTTAGAGTCTGTAACGACAGGGTGTTTTTTATAACTCCTAGACATATTTCACCCCTTTCTACTGGCGGAGGGAGTGGGATTCGAACCCACGCAACACCTTAAGCATTCTAACGGTTTAGCAAACCGTCCTCTTCAGCCTCTTGAGTATCCCTCCTTAAAACATATCTTTAGTAATATACTTATCCTTCACTCGTATAGTAGGCAAAGATTCTAGTTCACTAATAATACTATCAACTACATATTGTTGAGAAACATTTAAATTTTTATATATTTCTTTTAATTTTTTAATTGTTGGTTCTATATTTACTATTTTCATTTTTTATCCTTAAGTTATCTTTATGGCGGAGAGACTGGGATTCGAACCCAGGGGGCTATGACGCCCA
>CAMYZQ010000052.1 GCA_947303895.1 uncultured Bacillota bacterium
CAAAATCATGTTTAATAAATTCTGGAGATTTACTTAATAACTTGTATCCACTATTACTTTTTAGTAATAAGTGTGTAATCTTTCTCTTTGTATCTTCATTGACATCATCAATATAATTAATACTATTTATATCTCTATCTATTGATACATCTATACAATATATATCATTTTTAATAAAGGATGGTGTAAGAGGATTGATTGTTGTTAGTTCACATTCAAAAAATGCTTGAAATAAGATTTCTTGTAAAGTATCAGGTAACTCATAATCATTTTCTCTTTGACCAGAAATAATAGAATCTATTTGTTTAAAGTTATCTTTAACTAAATCTATACTAGAAAAATAACTCTTATTTTTATTAATAAAACTCTTTATTTTTTTAAGTTCTCTTATAGAATACATTACTCATCACCTCCATTATCTAGAGGCTTTTTATCATCTTTAAGTTTATATTTATATGTAGGAACATATTCTTTAAAATCTGCAGATTCAGATTGTCCTAGAGTATCCATATACTTATAGAATGGAACATTATCTATATCCTTTATCATAGCTTCTATCTTTTTAATAGTTTCTTCTAATTCTGACATTGAAACATATTCATAAATTGAATGCTCTTGATGATAACCTGCTGAAACATTTGTTGCAGCTATATTCCAACATCTACCTAATAAAGCAATATCTGAATTAGTTCCTATTTCCCAATTAAAGCCAAATTTTGTAACATAATTAATAAAATCAATATTACCGCATTGATAGAATACACATTCACCATTACCTCTTCTATCAATTTCAATAATATATTTATATTTATCTTTTAGGTTTCTTAAACCAATGACAGCTTTTTCAGCACCAAGTAATCCTCTTTCTTCATCTTCAGTAAATAATACACTAGGTCTATATTTCTTAATGATTTCCATAATAGCATATACACCACATCTGTCATCTCCACCAAGCACACCATTAGCGTTTTTTGCTCTTTTTACAACATCCATTTCTTCATCATATATAATATCATCTTTCTTTGGAACAGCATTAGCTCTACTTTCATTCTTTTCTACTGCTTCTTTTTCAGCTTCAGTATCTAAATGAGCAACAAGTAATAAAGGGATATCTCCTTCTGCATATAAATAACCATCTCGAGAAATAGGATTATAATTATTTTCACACAATAAAGATTCTAAAGTTTTCTTTAGAATATCTTGTGGTTGTGAAAGAAAATCTTTTAGTTTTTCGATATCTCTCATTAATAACTTACCCCTTTCTCAAAATTAACGCTTATTATACTATGTATAATAAATATTTGCAAATTTTAATAAAAAAAATAGAACCATTAAAGTTCTATTAATTTACTATGGTAGCGACGGAGGGGGTCGAACCCACGACCTTCCGGGTATGAACCGGACGCTCTAGCCAACTGAGCTACATCGCCAAAAAAAGGTTACAAAGAGATTATAGCAAAAATAAAAAAGATATACAAGTATTTGTATATCATTTTTTATTATTTTCTTTTCTTTAAAATATCTCTAATTTCTTCTAATAAAATAGTTTCATCAGTCTTAATTGGTTCAGCTTTAGCATCTTCTTTTTTCTTCTTTCCTACTTCCATTAACTTATTAACACCTTTAAGCATTAAGAATAGAATAAATGCCATAATTAAGAAGTTAATAACAGCAGTTACAAAATGACCCCAGTTTAAGAATTGTCCACCCCAAATCTTAATTTGTCCTTTTACTTCTGCTCCACCAATTGAGTTAATTAATGGATTAATAAAGTCTTCTGTTAAAGCTGTTACTATAGTTGCAAAAGCGCCACCAATAATAACACCAATAGCCATATCCATTACATTACCTCTAAGAACAAATGTCTTAAATTCAGAAATGAAACCTTTTCCCTTACCTGCTACATTTTTGATCTTTTCGTTTTTCATAGTTACCTCCTATAACTATATAATACCACAAATATTTATTTGTATGTATAGAAAAATATATAATATAGTGATATAATCAATTTGGAGGATAAATATGAAACTGTTTAAGAAAAAAGATGAAGAAGTAAAAGTAGAAAAAAAGAAGAAACACTTATCTAAAGCTAAAAAAGAAAAGATAAGAATTCAAAAAAAAGAAGAAAGAAAATTAGAAAAAGAAAATAACAAGAATAAAGAAAAGTTATTTGATTTAAGTCCATTATTTGGAGGTATAGCTGTTGGTATAGCTAATATAATACCTGGTGTATCTGGTGGTACAATGCTTGTTATATTTAATTTATTTGATAAGTTAATGTTTTCAATAAGTGATGTGTTTAAAAGAAAAACAGATACAAGAAAAAAGAGTTTATTATTTATACTAGAAGTATTAATTGGAGCTGCTATTGGTATAGTTGGATTTGCTAAGATACTTGGTATTACTCTAACTCATATAGAAGCAGAAACAATATTCTGGTTTATGGGATTAATTCTATTTAGTATTCCAGTTGTTATTAAAAATGAAATGGAAGATGAAAAATTTAGTATAGTATTCTTCTTAATTGGTTTATTAATAATAGCAGTTCTAGAATTCTTTAATTTAAAGAATCCTATTAATCAAGTAGATACTGTTATTAATTTAAAGAATAGTTTAATACTATGTGGTTTAGGTATTATTGGTGGTATTTCAATGATATTCCCTGGTTTATCTGGATCAATGGTTATGCTTGTTTTAGGTAAATATGAAACTATTAGAAGTCTTATAGATAACTTAACTACATTTAAATTAAATATAATTATTCAACTAGCTATATTTGGTGTAGGAGCAATAATTGGTATTATTATATGTGCTAAATTATTAAATAAATTAATTGAAAGATTCAAAGGAAAGATTGTTAGTTTAATCTTAGGATTTATAACTGCTAGTGCATTAATACTTCCATTAAACTTAAACAATAAAATAGTATTCACAACTGAAAAAGTATGTGGATTAATCGTAGCATTTATCCTAGGTGGATGTGTAATATATTTTGTAAACTATTTAAAAAATAGAAATTCATAAGAATTTCTATTTTTTTATTCCATTAAACTATTAAAATATTTTTCTAACTCTTTTTGAGTATCAGAAATAATGACATTTAATTTTGTAGCTGCCTCGATGTATTCATTATACTCCTCATACGAATATAGTTTTTCATATAGAGTATCTAGTTCCTCATCAAGGTTAGAATCACCTTTACCTGATACTAGTTTCTTTTGAGTACTAGTTATCTTTTTAATTAGATCTTTTATATCTTTATTATTATCTAATACTTCTTTAGTTTTAATATATTCTTTATATTCACTAGATGAGATAATGTCATCTTTTAATTCTTTAATACTAGAATCTAAATTACTTAACTTTTTTTCCATCTAAACTCCATGTTTTAGCTTCAGTTATTTCTACATTTATAATAGTTCCTATATCAGATGGGTCACATTCTACATTTACTAATTTCATAGTATCAGTATATCCAGAAAATAAATTATCATTCTTTTCTGATGGGCCTTCGATTAATACAGGAACTACCCTTCCTAATAACTTTTCATTATTTTCTTTATAATATTTATTTACTAGTTTATTTAATTCTTGAAGTCTATCTTCTTTTTCTTTTAAAGAAATATTATCTTCCATAGCTGCAGCAGGAGTATTTTCTCTTGGAGAATATATAAAAGTAAATGCTCCATCATATTTACAAGTATTAACTATATCTAAAGTTTCCTCAAATTCTTCATTTGTTTCTCCTGGGAATCCTACAATTATATCTGTAGTAATAGATGCATTTGGAACCTTTTCTTTAATCTTATTAAATAATTCTAAGTAAGATTCTTTAGTATATCTTCTTCCCATTAATTTAAGAATTCTATTAGATCCTGCTTGTACTGGTAAATGGAAATAAGGCATTATATTATCATATTTAGCTATTACATCTATCATTTCATCAGTAAAGTCCCAAGGATGAGATGTTACAAATCTAATTCTTTCAATGCCTGTTTTAGCAACTTCTTCAAGTAAGTTAGCCATAGTAGGATAATTTTCCATATCTTTACCATAAGCATTAACATTTTGACCTATTAAAGTTACTTCTTTATAACCATCAGCAATAAGAGCATTAACTTCCTTTAGAATATCTTCGATTCTTCTACTTCTTTGCTTACCTCTAGTATATGGAACAATGCAGTAAGTACAGAACTTATCACATCCATACATAATATTAACAAAAGCTTTATATTTATTATCTCTTCTTACAGGTAGGTTTTCTACTATATCTCCTTCTTTAGAAAAGACTTCTACTACTTGTTCATTTTTATCCATCGCTTCACTAAGAAGTTTTGGTAAATTATGAATATTATGAGTACCAAATATTACATCAATCCACTTATACTTTTCAGTTAACATTTTTATAACAGATTCTTCTTGAGCCATACAACCGCAAAACATAGTTATAACATTTTTCTTTTCTTTTAAGTTTTTAATTATACCTAAATTACCAAATACTTTATTATGAGCATTTTCTCTAATAGCACATGTATTAAATATAACTACATCAGCTTCTTTCATATCCTCTACTCTAGTAAAAGACATATCTTCCATAATAGCAGATATAGTTTCACTATCTCTTACATTTGCTTGGCATCCATATGTAACAGTACAATATGTTTTACCTATTCCAAGTTTACTTAATTCATTATCCATTATATAAGCATCAGTTATAACTTTAACTTCTTCTTTAGTTCTTCTTCTAGCTTCTTTATAATCTGGTAAACTTTTTTCCATAGTATCACCTCAAAACAATAGTATTATATCAAAAATAGAAACCATTTTAAATAGTTTATTTACTTAATAATTATTAAATATGATTGTATAAATTTAATAATTATGTTATTATTTATTTAAGGGAACATTTAGTTTATCTAAATGTCATCCTCGATTAAGGTATGACGCTCAGACTAGAGTGTCTTTTTTATTACTATTACAAGTAAAGTAATTAGTGATAAAATGATAGCGATGTATCTAAGAAGCTTAATAATATAAACTCTTTTATTCATCTTATCACCTCCTTTCTAGAAAAAGAGGATGACACTCATACTAAATATTCCATATATTTTATTTGATATTAAAAAAGAAATTCCTCTATAGAATTTCTTTTTATCTATATTCATCATCATAATTTTTAGGCATAACAAATTTATTATCTAACAATCTTTTTATTACTACTTCTTTTGGAGTCCAATAACTATAAGATAATATATCTCTTTGTTTACTTGTAAAGAATACTTTTAATGGTAAATAATTAGTAACCTTTTCATTTATTCCTTTTTTTCTTAATGCAGAACAAGTAAATAATTTACAAGCCATACAAGATTTCATAGTACAATTACCTTCAATCAAAAACTTACATTTACCTCTTCCCACGCATTCACAACAACCATTTTTATGTCCATTATTTTTTAGTCTATCTCTATAACAAGTATCATTCTTAAATTCACAGTAATTAGTATCAACTT
>CAMYZQ010000053.1 GCA_947303895.1 uncultured Bacillota bacterium
TATCCATAATGTTTACCTCATATATATATTTTACCATAAAAAAAGGAAATAGTTTTGCTATTTCCATAAATTATTTGGATAATCTCCCTTAAGAACTAAAGTCTTAATTGCTTCTTTAACTTTAGGTGTATCTTCTTTATATGTAACACCATGCCACTTAGCAGTAGTTCTTAAAACTTTAACTTCTTTTTCTCCTCTTTCAACAGCTTTTCCTATTTCTGATGGAATTAGAAATTCACATGTATCTAAAGTATTTTCATTTTCTTTAAAGAATATATCCATTCTTTCTTTTAAGAATGGGAATATAGATAAATCAAATGTAAATAAATTAACTGCTACTAAATGAGAATCTTCTATTTTAAATGGTTCTGATCCATCAAGTGGTGATGCAAGTATAGAACCATCTATTAATTCTAGTTTACTTTCAGTAATAGATTTTAATAAATCTCCTTCTGACTCTACTACACCTCTTTTAACAGATCCATTTTCAGTCATAGTTTTTCTTGCTTCGTAGCATATAGTTGAATAATCTTTTGAACCGGTTTCTTCGATATATTTTTTTGCAGTCATAAATGCATCTCTACCATAAAAGTCATCTGAGTTAATAACTAAAAATGGTTCAGTAATTGCATCTCTTGCAGCATATATAGCTTGAGCAGTTCCCCATGGTTTTACTCTTCCTTCTGGAATATTTACCCATTCAGGAACATCATTTAAATCTTGAAAAACATAATCCACAGGAATATGTCCTTCTACTCTTTTACCAATTGTTTCTTTAAATACTTCTTCATTTTCTTTTTTTATTATAAATACTACTTTACTAAATCCTGCTTTAACAGCATCATATATAGAATAATCTATAATAAATTCATCATTTGGTCCCATAGGTTCAATTTGTTTTAATCCACCAAATCTACTACCCATACCTGCGGCCATAATTAATAATTGCATATAATCCTCCTAGTTATCTATCTTACTAATAGATTTATGATTCTTAAGTATTTTCTTAACACCATCTTTAGAAAATGAAATAGTAGCTATAGGTCCTTCAATATTAATTACTACACCCATACCATATTTTTCATGAGTAATAACATCTCCAGGTTTTAAATCATTTTCTTTTTCTACTGTTCTATTTTCTTTTTTTAGTGTCTCTTTGATTATACCATCTTTCTTAATTTGGTCAAATAAATCTTCACCTATCTCAGCAATAAATCTACTTGGAACATTAGAATCTACTTTACCATAAAGAAGTCTACTTCTTGCATTTATTATAAATAGTTTTTTCTTAGCTCTAGTAATAGCAACGTAAGCAAGTCTTCTTTCTTCTTCTAGTTCATCTCTACTTTCTAAGCAGTTTATATGTGGAAATAATCCTTCTTCCATACCTACTATAAATACGTAGTCGTATTCAAGTCCTTTTACAGAGTGAATAGTCATAAGTGATACTCTTTCATCATTAACATCATTCTTTTGATCATTAACATCACTAACAAGTGATAATTCATCAAGAAAGTCTGATAGAGAAACTATTCCATCATTTTCCTCAACTGACTTAGTAATAGATTTAAATTCTTCTAAGTTTTCTAGACGTATATCAGCTTCTAAAGTCTTTTCATTTTCTAAGTCTTCTTTAATACCTGATTTATTTAAAACTAAATCTATGAAGTCTGTTAAAGACATAGTATCTTTTGCTTTAGATAAGTCTTCAATTATATTTTTAAATTCTAATTCTTTTCCACTAGATAAGCATTCAAATAATGATTTATCAGAATTAGATGCTTCTAGTTCTAAATTCTCTAATGCTTTTAAACCAATACCTCTTTTTGGATAGTTAATTACTCTTAAAAGAGAAACATCATCCTTATTATTATTGATTAATTTTAAGTATGCTACTAGATCTTTTATTTCTTTTCTAGAATAGAATGCGAATGAACCAACTACTCTATAAGAAATATTGTTTCTTAGGAATGCTTCTTCAACATTTCTACTTTGTGCATTAGCTCTATATAAGATACATATATCTTTTGGAGATACACCTTCATCCAGTAATTTCTTTATTTCTTTAATAACATAATTAGATTCATCCATTTCATCAAAGGCTCTATAATAAACTATCTTTTCTCCTTCATCATTAGATGTCCATAAGTTCTTTTCTTTTCTAAGTTTATTATTTTTAATAACTCTATTAGCAGCCTCTAATATTTTTTTAGTAGATCTATAGTTTTCATCTAGAACTACCATTTTTGAATTTGGATAATCTTTTTCAAAATTAAGTATGTTTTTATAGTCTGCACCTCTCCAAGTAAATATTGCTTGGTCAGCATCACCAACAACAGTTATATTCTTATACTTAGCACTTATCATCTTAGATAAGATGTATTGTGGTCTATTTGTGTCCTGATACTCATCTATAAATACATATTTATACTGTTCTTGATACTTTTGAAGTATATCTTTATTTTCATCAAATAGTTTAATTGGGAGAATTAATAAATCATCAAAGTCTACTACTGATGATCTTCTTAGATTCTTTTCATACTCTATGTATACCTTTTCTGCTACTTCATCAAAATCAGTATATACAAATTTATGATACTCTTCAGGGCTAATCATTTCATTTTTATTACTTGAAATAACATTTCTAACAGCCTTAGGGCTAAACTTAGTAGTATCTAAATCAAAGTTCTTCATTATCTTTTTAACAAGTGTTAATGAATCATCTGCATCAAGTACATTAAAGTTTTTATCTAGGCCTAATCTATCATAGTTTTCTTTTAATAGTTTTAATCCAAATGAATGGAAAGTAGATATTTGAAGTCTAAAAGCTTCTCTTCCTATAAGATTATATATTCTTTCCTTCATTTCTTTAGCAGCCTTATTAGTAAAAGTAATAGCTAATATATTAACAGGACTAATATCTCTTTCATCTAAAAGGTATGCTATCTTAGTAGTTAATACTTTAGTTTTACCAGAACCTGCGCCAGCTAAAATAAGCATTGGTCCATCCAATGCTTTAACAGCTTCTATTTGTTTGTTGTTTAAATTATCTAAAATGTTCACTACTAATCACCATTAATATTTTATCAAAAAATGACAATCTTTTGAATAAAAAATATAGAATTAAATTAGAATATATGTTAATATTAAATTGAGGAAGCGTTTAATAAACCTAAACGTCTACCTTGTTTGGTGTAGACATTTAAGTCAATGACTTAAGTGTCATTTTTTTATTTCTTTTAGTATTAATAATAGGAGAAATAAAATTATTGATGAGAGTATAAGAACTCTACAAACGTACTCACGTTTCTTCATCAATACCACCTCCTTTCCTAGAAAAGCAAGGTAGACACTTAAAGCTATAAACGCTTCATGTATTTTATTAACTTTTATTTATAAAAATCCATTAAAAAACATAGAATTTTTTATTATTCTATGTTATTATCTAATTAAGGAAGCGTTTAGTATAAACTAAATGTCTACCTTTTATGGTTGGTTGACATTTAAGTCATGTACTTAAGTGTCATTTTTTTATTTCTACAAGAATAAGAAGTAGTAGGAATAAAATGAAAGATATATAGAAAAGAATTCTACAAATGAATACTCTTTTCTTCATCTATTCCACCTCCTTTCCTAGAAAAACGAGGTAGACACTTAAGCTTATAAACGCTTCATGTATTTTATTATCCAAAAAATAAAAAAGTCCCTCAGGACTTTTTTTATTTATTTAAATAATTAATAGCATCTAATGCTGCAATAGTTCCATCTGCACAAGCAATAGTTATTTGAGCATATTTCTTAGTTCTAGAATCACCTGCTACAAATACACCAGGTACTTTAGTAGTAGTATCTTCAGAAACTATGTATCCTCTTGGATCTAACTCTAATTTACCATTAACAAATTTACTTTGTGGAACTAATCCAATGTTTAAGAATACTCCATCTAATTTAAGAGTTTCTTCTTTACCATTAGTCTCTATTTTTAATCCAGTTAATGCATCATCTTCTGATAAATATTCTGTAACTTTAGAGTTATAAATAATATCCACATTTTTACAACTCTCTAGTTTATTAACTAAATCTTTTTCACAAGTTAAATGATCTAAGTTTTGAAGAATAGTTACATGCTTAGCTATATTAGACATATTATAAGCATTAATACATGCAGAGTTTCCTCCACCTACTATAGCAATATCTTTGCCTTTATAGAATGGTCCATCACATGCTGTACAAAAATGAATACCATGTCCAATTAACTCTTCTTCATTAGGTAAACCTAAAGTTCTATAAGAAGATCCTGAAGCAATAATAATAGTTTTAGTTTTATAAGTATTATCTTCAGTGATAACTTCTTTAATATCTCCATCTACTTTTAAATCAATTACTTCTTCTATTTCAAAGTCTACTCCTAGTTCATCTACTTGATCAAACATAATACTTGTTAAATCTGATCCAGATATAGCTTTAAACCCAGGATAATTTTCTATTAGAGGGGTAGAAGAAGCAGTTCCTCCTACAGTTTCTTTTTCTATAATTAGAACTTTTCTTCCATCTCTTAAAAGATATAATGCAGAAGTTAAACCTGCTGGTCCTCCTCCTATTATAATTGCATCATATATCATATTATTTTTCCTCAATAAATTTCTTTATATTAGATACATTTTCTATTAATCTAGATTCACCATTAGCATTTACTACTAAAGTAGGAGCTTTTTTAACACCATATTGTTTAGTTAAATCTGGCATTTCTTCAGCATCAACAAATTCATATGGAATAGAAGCCTTTTCAAGTAGTTTTTTAGCCATTTTACAGTTAGGACAAGTCTTTGTACCAAATAGTAATAAACCGTCTTTAGCATCGCTCTTTAATACTTCTTTAGCAGTCTTAGGAACTTTAGTTTTCTTTCTTGAACATGCACAACCTTCTGCTACATATTCTTTTCTCATTTCAAATTCCTTAGTCTTACCATCATTCCAGTTTTTAACTGGTCTATAGTAACCTGTAATTCTTGAATATACTTCAGTATCTTCATTACATATTGGACATTTCCAAACTTCACCTGTAATATATCCATGATTCTTACATACAGAATATGTTGGAGAAATAGTATAGTATGGTAACTTGTAGTTTTCTGCAATCTTTCTAACTAAACTAGCACAAGTCTTCCAATCAGACATTCTTTCTCCTAAGAATGAATGGAATACAGTTCCAGATGTATATAGAGTTTGAAGTTCATCTTCAATATCTAATGCTTTGAATATATCATCAGTATAACCTACTGGTAAATGTGATGAGTTTGTATAGTATGGAGTATCATCATCAGAAGCAGTAATAATATCTGGATATAAACTCTTATCTTTCTTAGCAAGTCTATATGATGTAGATTCAGCTGGAGTAGCTTCTAAGTTATATAAATCTCCATATTCTTCTTGATAATCAGATAATT
>CAMYZQ010000054.1 GCA_947303895.1 uncultured Bacillota bacterium
CTGCTTGCCAAGGTTTAATGGCAGGTATTAATGCTTCACTTAAGATTGAAGGTAAGGAGCCATTAATATTAGCAAGAGATGAAGCTTATATAGGCGTATTAATAGATGATTTAGTAACTAAAGGTGTTAGAGATCCATATAGATTACTTACTTCAAGAGCAGAATTTAGACTTCTACTTAGAAGTGATAATGCTGACCTAAGACTTAGAAAACATGGATATGAAGTAGGTCTAATAGATAAGAAAAGATATAATAAATTAGTTAAGAAAGAAGAAAATATCAACAAGATAATCGAAGAACTACAAGAATTAACTATTAAAATTGATAAGAAAATGACTTTATTTGAATATGTTAAGAGAGTAGAAAACTCAATCTTCGATATTGAAGATAAACTAACTACTAAATATGACTATTTAGAATTAGAACAAGCAGAAATAATTATTAAATATGATGGATATATTAAGAAAGCTAGAAAAGAAGCTGAAAAAATGCATAAATTAGAAAACAAAAAGATACCAGAGAATATCAATTATGATGATGTTCCTAATTTAGCTTCCGAAGCTAGAATTAAACTTAAAGAAGTAAGACCATTATCTTTAGGACAAGCCTTAAGAATAAGTGGTGTTAATCCATCAGATGTATCTATACTATCTGTATATATGAAGAGGTATTTCAATGACAATAGATAAATTAAAAGAATTATTAAGTGAAATAGGTATTACTCTTACTAAGAAACAAGGTAAACAATTACATAAGTATTATGACTTAGTAATAGAAGCTAATGAACATGTTAATTTAACTAGAATAACTGAAAAAGATGATTTTTATTTAAAGCATTTCTATGATTCATTAACATTGATTAAAGCAATTGATCTAAATCAAGAAATGTCTGTTTTAGACTTTGGTACAGGAGCAGGATTTCCTGGAATAGTTCTAAAGATTTGCTTCCCAAATCTAAAAATTACTCTAGTAGATGCTTTAGAGAAAAGATGTAACTTCTTAAATAAAGTAATTGAAGAATTAGAACTAACTGATATAGAAGTTATTCATACCAGAGGAGAAGACTACGCTAAAAGACATAGAGAAAAATATGATTTAGTAGTTTCTAGAGCGGTAGCAAACCTAAATACATTAGTAGAAATATGTTTACCAATGGTAAAAGTAAATGGATACTTCGTTGCTATGAAGGGAAATGCTGAAGATGAAGTTAAATCATCTATGAAAGCAATAGAATTATTAGAATCTAGATTAGAAGATGTAATAAGTTTTGAATTACCAATAGAAAATTCAATTAGAAACTTAGTTAAAATAAAAAAACTAGGTAAAAATAAAAGAATATATCCAAGAAACTTTGATCAAATTAAGAAGAAACCACTGTAAAATAGACTCACAAATAATTGTGAGTTTTATTTTTATTGTTATAATATAATTAGAGGTGTTTGTTTATGAAGACAAGGCAAGAATATGAACAATATGTTAATAATAATTTTGAAGGTGAAGCAAAAGAATTATTATTAAAAAATATTGCTTTATATTATCAAGAAAATATTGAAGTGAAAAAGAATAAATATAAAGTAGGAGAAGATGTTTTCCTAAAAAAAGGAACATTTATACATGGCCTTGGAGGCTCTAAAGAATCATATAATGATTTTAAAATATTTGATTATGTTTGTGATAACGGATTTATAGGTGGAGATTTTAATGATAGACCTACAGTTAAGATATTAAATAGTGTAGGTATGTGGAATATAAAAGATGATAAATATTTAAAGGATTATATTAAAGAATATAGTGGTGTAACCATCTGGTATAGAGTAGGAGATAGAGAAAGAGGATTAACTGATCATTTTGAATTATGTAACTATAAAGATATGGAAAATAGATTTATAGAATTAAATAATGATCCTGAAGTATGGCAATGGAGTGCAGAACAAACGAAAGAAGTTAGATTTGTTCCTAGTTTATTCTCTGATAAAAACCAATTAGCATTTATAATAAATATGGAAAGTGATTATGCTAAAGAAGTAGCATATCAAGATGTATGGAATCCTGATTTAAGAAAGGAAGAAATAATGAAATATTTTTGTTCACCATATTTCTTACCTGAAATGTTAGAGGGAAACTTCCATGCAGCTACTACAGATAGAGAGTCAGCTATTATGTTTGGTATGACTCCAAAACTAATCGAAGGTGTATTAGTAGGAAGAAAAATAGAGAATGATAAAGAAGCTTTAAATCATATAAAGACAAAATTACCTGATGCATATATATGTAATTTAGATGGAAAAGTAATAGTAGAATAAAAATAAAAAAGGCCATTGAAATAAATGGTCTTTTATAGTATTATTATATATAGAATAAAGAGGTGTTTGTCATGACAAATATGTTAGATAAAGAAGTTATTGAAGTTGCATTAGATGATATTATTCCTAATAGGTTCCAACCAAGACTTGCATTTGATGAAGGTGCACTTAATGAACTAGCTAAATCTATTAAAGAACATGGAATAATTCAACCTTTAGTATTAAGAAAAATAGGTAATAAATATGAAATTATTGCTGGTGAAAGAAGATATAAAGCTGCTTATATAGCAGGTCTTAGAAAAGTACCAGCTGTTACAATAGATCTTAATGATAATGAATCAGCCGAGGTAGCTATTGTTGAAAATATCCAAAGAAAAGATTTATCTCCAATTGAAGAAGCTAAATCTTATAAGAAATTACTTGAAAGAGGATATTTAACTCAAGAACAATTAGCAACTCGTATGGGTAAAACACAAGCTACTATTTCAAATAAACTTAGATTACTTAATTTAAGTCCAAAAGTACAAGATGCACTTCTAAATAATAAAATATCTGAAAGACATGCAAGAAGTCTTCTTAGAATAGAAGATAAATCTAAACAAGAGGAATTACTTGATAACATAATAGAAAATAGAATTAATGTTAAAGATACTGATGATATGATTAATGAAATGCTATCTACTCCAAAAGTAGAAGAAAAAGTATATTCTAACCCATATAATGAACCAGTTAAAGAAACAAAAGATAATGAATTTGATATTGATGCTATTATGGCTAGAATTCAAAAGAAAATTGATGATCTATCTAAAGAAGAAGATAATAGAGTAGTTCTAGAAAATAATGATCTTGAATATAGAGAACCAGTTAAACATAGAGGATTCTCATCAAGTTCTATTACATATGAAGAACCAGAACTTATTGAAGATAATACACTTAATATGATTGAAGATAAGCCTGATTCAGAATTAGCTGAAGCTAAGATTAGAGAACTTGTTAATGTTCTTAATAATCAAGGTGTTAAGATATCATATGATAAATTCAAATTTGATAATATTTCTCAGTTTGTAATCAAAGTAGTAGATAACGAATAAAAGAAGATGTAAATCTTCTTTTTTTATTATAAAAAACCTTGTAAATATGCGCATATATGATATACTTTTACTTGTAAAAGTGGTGATATTATGAAACTTGATTTAATTATTAAAAATGATGAAGGAATTACTACTTATAAAGATATTGAATACAAGAAGAAAAATAATAAGATTCTATTTGAAACTAAAGATGATAAATATGAGTTTGAAATAGATAAAGATGTTACTATGAAGAAAGAAAATAGTGAATCTAGTATTAGTATCTTATTTCAAAATAAAAAGAAATCCTGTGGATTATATGAAATATATAGCGTTAATAATACATTTAATTTAAATATATATACAAATAATATTGAAATAAATGAAAAATCAGTTATAATTGATTACGAACTTTATATTGAAGACGAAAAAACAGGTAATTTTAGAATAGAAATATATCTAGGAGGAACAAAATGAAAGATTATAAATTATTAATTGCTAATTTAATTAAAAATGTTATAAATATTGATGTTTATAATTATATTGGTAGTCCTAAGAATGATAATGGGGACTATGCTTTTCCATGCTTTTCTATTTCTAAAGAGTTTGGTAAATCACCTGTTGAAGTTGCAGAGTTTATAATAGATAAAATCGAAAAAGTAGATTATATTGAAAAAATAGAGAATGTTAATGGTTATTTAAACTTCTATATAAATAAGGAAGACTTAATTAAAGAAGTATTAAATGATTTTGATACAAGAAAAGAAAAATTTGGATCAGAAGTTAATGATAAGACTATATTACTTGATTATAGTGCTCCAAATATTGCTAAACCATTCCATATTGGTCATTTAAGAAGTACTGTTATTGGTAATGCATTATATAAGACATATAAGTTTCTTGGTTATAATACTGTAGGTATTAACCATTTAGGAGACTACGGAACACAATTTGGTAAATTAATTGAAGGTTATAAACTTTGGGGTAACGAATATAATATTGAAGAGAACCCAATTGATACATTAACTGAAATCTATGTAAGAATTAATAAATTATGTGAAGAAGATGAAGAAGTTTTAGAAAGATGTAGAAATAACTTTAAACTTCTAGAAGATAAAGATGAATATTGCACAGAATTATGGAATAGATTTAAAGATTTAAGTTTAAAAGAATTTAATAAAACATATGAATTACTTGGAGTAACTTTTGATAGTTATTTAGGTGAAGCATTCTATGCTGATAAAGTAGATGAAGTAGAGGAAATTCTAAGAAAGAATGGAAAACTTACTGAAAGTGAAAATGCTTTAGTAGTAGATCTTACTTCAGAAGGTATAAATACTCCATGTATTATTAAGAAATCAAATGGATCATCTATATATGCTACTCGTGATTTAGCAGCTATCCTATATAGAGCAAGAACATATGATTTTGATGAATGTATATATACAACATCTTATGAACAAAATCTTCATTTTAAACAAGTATTTGCAACAGCTAAATACTTAGATTTAGATGAAAAGTATACTAATGGACTTTGTCATGTTCCATTTGGTATGGTACTTCTTGATTCTGGTAAATTAAGTACAAGACAAGGAAACATTATTAAACTAGACGATATATTAAATGAAGCTATTACAAGAGCTAAGAATATTATTCTAGAAAAGAATCCTGAACTTGAAGATATTGATGAAACTGCTAAGAAAGTAGGAGTAGGTTCAGTAATATTTAATGATTTATATAATTCAAGAATTAAAGATGAAGTATTTGATTATGATATTATGCTTAACTTCCAGGGTGAAACTTGTCCATATATTCAATATATGTATGTAAGAATTCAAAGTATATTAAATAAAACAGAGGACGAAGTATTGCTAAAAGATGTTAGTTATGATAAATTAACAGATGATTTGTCATATTCACTTATTAGAACCATTTATGATTATAATAAGACACTTAATGAAGTTATTAAAAAGAAAGAACCATATATCTTATCTAGATATTTAATTAAACTAGCTAATGAATATAGTTCATTCTATAGTAATAATAAAGTTTTAGATGACAATGA
>CAMYZQ010000055.1 GCA_947303895.1 uncultured Bacillota bacterium
CTCCTGTTAGGACTTCTAATAACTTTAGAATAAATGATATTAAACTAGATTTAGAATTACCAATTAAATCTAACTTTAAAGAATTTAAAGTAACAAATTTAGATAGTAAAACTATCATAGATTATAAATATGGTTTAAATGCAAAAAGTAATTTGGGTATTACTTTAAATGATTCTTGTGATGCGACTATTAATATACCTGAATCTTTAGATAAACCATTAGTATTAGAATATGATTCTAATGATGCAATTTTAGCTATTAAAATCGGTACACAAGATAACGTTAATGCTAATGTAATTATTAAAACTAAAGGTAATAAATATAATATGTTAGTAGTTACATCTTATACTGGGGAAAATAGTAATTTAACAATTAATTATATCAATATGAATGAAGGAATATCATTAGTATCCTTTAATAAAGAATCCTCTAATAATTCTATAACTACATATAATATATATGATTTATGTGGAAGTGTCAGAGTATATAATTATGAAAACTATACTAGTTCTCCTAATACAAGAGAATATATAAATAATATGTATATTACTAAGAATGAAGAAGTATTAGACATGAATTACTATGTTAAACATAAGGGTATTGATTCATATAGTACTATAAATGTACTAGGTTGTATAAAAGATAAATCTAAGAAATCATTTAAGGGTACTATAGATTTTCTTGAAGGATGTAAAAAATCAATTGGAAGAGTATATGAAAATGTAATATCTTTATCAGATGATGCTGTTTCATCATCTCTACCTATGATTCTATGTCATGAAGAAGATGTAATGGGTTCTCATGGGGTATCTAATGGAAAGATAGATGAAGAAGAATTATTCTATCTAGAGACTAGGGGATTTTCTAAAGAAGAAGCCACTAGATATTTATTACTTGCTAAATTTGATAAATATATAGATTTATTAAATGAAGAAAATATTAAAGAAGAAATTAGAAATTATATAAATGAAAACATATAAAAAAGGATCTTGATGATCCTTTTTTTAGAATGTTAATTTAATTCTTTTACCTTTAATTTCAATAAAACCTTCTTCTTTTAAGTAACTTAGTTCTCTACTCATAGCAGATCTATCTACCCCTAAGTAATCTGCTAGAGCCATAAAACTAAATGGTAAATATATATTGTTTGAACCACTCTTAGTTTTAGCAATAGAGAAGTATTCTAGTAATCTATTTCTGATAGTTTTCTTAGTAAGAATTTGTATTCTTTCATTCTTTTCATTTAGTTTATCGTTAATAATTAAGAATAAGTTTTTAATAAACTGGTTATAATATCCTTTTTCATTTTCTCCGAATTCTTTTAATTGTTCTAGATCAAAGAATACTATTTTAGTTTCTTCTTTAACTAATACTTCATACTCAGAATCTTGTACATATATAGTTTTAATACTTAAAATATCATCTTCATATAACTCATCTATTATTAAACTAGTTCCATTAAGATTCTTTTTAATTATTTGTACATATCCATTTATAATGATACCAAGAGAATTCCTATCCATTAACATCTTAGATAGATCTTCACCTTTATTATAAGACATAATATGAGTGTGAAATGCTTGAAATAACTTATATTTATTCTTTTCAGAAATATTATCAAAAGGTTTTACCATGTTCGTCAACTCCTATGTAAAATTTTATCATATTTTAATATTTGTTGCAACTGCAACATAATACCTAAATATGTATTATGGTAAAATAATTATAATGTGGGGAGGATAACTATGAAGATTATTAAAAGAGATGGACATATTGTTGATTATTGCCCAGAGAAAATAGAAATAGCTATTAATAAAGCTAATGCTGATGTTCCTGAAGAAGATAGAGTTTCAGAAGCACAAATTAAAAATATTATTAAATATATTGAAGGTCTTAAAAAGAAAAGAATGTTAGTTGAAGACATTCAAGATATTATAGAAATGAGATTAATGGCTTTAGGTAAGTATACTTTAGCTAAAGCATATATAACATATAGATATACAAGAGAGTTAGTTAGAAGAAGTAATACAACAGATAAATCTATTAAAGAATTAATTAATGGTGAGAATGAGTATTGGAATACTGAAAACTCACATAAGAATGCTATGGTAGTTACTACTCAAAGAGATTACTTAGCAGGTGTTACATCTACAGATATAACAAGAAGATTCCTTTTAACTGAAGATATAGTTAAAGCTCATGATGAAGGTATTATTCATTTCCATGATGCTGATTACTTTGCACAAAATGCTCTTCATAACTGTGATTTAATCAATTTAGATGATATGCTTCAAAATGGAACAGTATTAAATGGAATAATGATTGAAAAACCACATAAGTTTTTAACTGCTATGACTATAGCTACTCAAATAATATTAGTAGTTACAGGTAGTCAATATGGTGGTTGTACAATTTCTTTATCTCATTTAGCCCCATTTGTTAGATTAAGTTATAAAAAATATTTAAAGAAATATAAAGATAGAGGATTCTCTAAAGAAGACTCAGAAAAGTATGCTAAAGAAGATACTAAAAAAGAAATATCTGATGGTGTACAAACATTCCAATATCAAGTTAATTCTATGGATAATATAAATGGTCAAATACCATTTCTTAGTGTAAATATGTATTTAGGTGAAACTAATGAATATAAAGAAGAGCTTGCTATGATAATAGAAGAATTCTTAAATCAAAGATTACTTGGAATGAAAAATGAACAAGGTGTTTATATTACTCCTGCATTTCCTAAATTATTATATGTACTTGAAGAAGATAATATTCATCCAGATAGTAAATATTATTATTTAACTAAATTAGCAGCTAAATGTACTGCTAAAAGAATGGTTCCAGATTATATATCTGAAAAAGTAATGAAAGAACTTAAGAAAAATGAACTTGGGGAAGGCGATTGTTATCCATGTATGGGATGTAGATCATTTCTTACTCCAGATAGATCTATTAGTTTAGGTAATATTGCTAAAGCTAAGAATTATAAAGAAGGTAAAGGTAAATATTATGGTAGATTTAATCAGGGTGTTGTAACTATTAATTTACCAGATGTAGCTTTATCTTCAGGAAAAGATATGGATCTTTTCTGGAAAATATTTGATGAAAGACTAGAATTATGTCATAGAGCTCTTCAAATAAGACATAAAAGATTATCTAGAGCAACTTCTGATGTAGCACCAATATTATGGCAATATGGAGCTTTAGCTAGACTTGAAAAAGGTGAGAGTATACATGAACTTCTTCACCATGGATATTCAACTATATCACTTGGTTATGCTGGTTTATATGAATGTGTTAAATATATGACTGGTCATTCTCATACAGATAATGGTGAAGGTAAAGAATTTGGATTACAAGTAATGAGACACATGAATGATATGTGTAAAAAATGGAAAGAAGAAGAGGATATAGATTATTCTGTATATGGAACTCCTATTGAATCTACTACTTATAAGTTTGCTGTATGTTTAAGAGAAAGATTTGGTAAGATTAAGGGTATTACAGATAGAGATTATATTACTAATTCATATCATGTACCTGTATTTGAAGAAATAGATGCATTTACTAAATTAAAACTAGAAAGTGAATTTCAACAATTATCTCCAGGAGGAGCTATTTCATATGTTGAAACTCCAAATCTAGAAAATAATTTAGATGTAGTAATGAATTTAATTGAGTTTATTTATGATAATATCATGTATGCTGAATTAAATACTAAGTCTGATTATTGTGGTGAATGTGGATATACTGGTGAAATCTTAATTGATGAAAATCTTGAATGGTATTGTCCACAATGTGGTAATAGAGACCATAGTAAACTTAATGTTGCTAGAAGAACTTGTGGTTATATAGGAAATAACTTTTGGAATAAAGGAAGAACCCAAGAAATAAAAGAAAGAGTAATGCACGTAGATAATAAGGAAGCATAATGAGATACAATAAAATAAGAAAAATGGATATTTCAAATGGTCCTGGTATTAGGGTATCCATTTTTATGCAAGGTTGTGAGTTTCATTGTAAAGGATGTTTTAATCCAGAAACATGGGATTTTAAATGTGGTAATGAATTTACTGATGAAACTATAGAAAAAGTATTAGATTTATGTAATTATGATCATATAGTAGGTCTTACAATACTAGGCGGAGAACCAATGCATCCAGTTAATATTGAAGGAACTACTAAGCTTGCTAAAGAATTTAAAAAAAGATTTCCTAAGAAATCTTTATGGGTTTGGACTGGATTTCAATATGAGAAAATTAAAGATAAAGAAGTCTTTAAATATATAGATGTTCTAGTAGATGGACAATTTAAAGCCGAATTATTTTCACCAAAACTTAGATGGAAAGGTTCATCTAATCAAAGAGTAATAGATATTAATGAAACTATTAAAGGCGGTAAAATAATAGAGTACAAAGATGAGGAATACTAATAGTATTCCTTTTTTGTATACCTAGTGTATTTAAAATTGTATTTAAATAAATACTTTGATAAAATATAAGAAAGGAGATATAAAATATGGAACAAGATATTTATACAAATCAAGATCCTCTAGAAATAGAGATGGAAGCTGAAGACGGAGAAAAAGTTAAAGTTAAAATAGTTAGAATGTTTGAAGATAGTGGTAAAACATATGTAGTAGCAGACAACATGGATAATGAAGAAGAAGCATATATTTTACAGATTATTCCTCATGATGATGGAGATGAACTAATTAGTATTGAATCTGAAGAAGAATTTAATAGATTAGCTAAAGTAGTTGAAAGCTTAGAGGACGAAGAAGAATAAAGACGAAAGTCTTTATTTTTTTAAAATTATGTTGACATATAAAAAAATGTTATGTTATAATTTACTTGCTTGTTTGAAATGGGCCCTTAGCTCAGCTGGTAGAGCATCTCGCTTGCACCGAGAAGGTCAGGAGTTCGAACCCCCTAGGGTCCACCATTTGAAATGTAAAGAACCGTATGGTTCTTTTTTTATTTTCTATATACATGATATAATTATATTAGGTGATAATAATGAACGAATTTATGGATGTTGCAATTGACTTATCAGATGATAATTTTGATAAGAACTATGGAGGTCCTTTTGGAGCTTGTGTAGTTAAAGATGGAAAGATAATTGGGAAGGGTATTAATAGAGTTATAAAGGATAATGATCCTACTGCTCATGCAGAAGTAATAGCTATTAGAAATGCATGTAAGACTCTAGGTACTCATGATTTAACTGGATGTGAAATATATACATCATGTTATCCATGTCCTATGTGTTTATCTGCTATTATATGGTCTAATATTAAAAAAGTATATTATG
>CAMYZQ010000056.1 GCA_947303895.1 uncultured Bacillota bacterium
TTAATAATCTTTTTGTTTTTCTTTACCTTCATTATTTTCCTCCAAATAATAGATTCTTTAAATCGTTATAGTCGTAATTGTTATTTACGCTAACTCTTGATAGAGCCCAATCGTCTATCATTTCTTCATTTAATTTAGCATCTTCAGGAACGTTAGCCCAGAATTTATACTCTTTTATACATTTTTCATTAAGAGCGTTTAAACTTTCTTCTCATTCTTCTCTTGGCTTCTGTTCTTCCTCAGGCACTACCTTATTAATTTTCATTTCCTCTGCTCCTTCACTTGATAAACTCATTTCTTTATTTTCCAATTCTACTTTATGGTCCTTTAAACCCTGAAGAATACCTTCATTTCTAAGTTGTTTAAAAATAAGGTTACCCTTACCGTATTCACCATCTTTAAGAATTGAATCTTGTCTTAAAATATAAATATCATCAATGAATTTAGAAATTTCATCTATAGAATCAGTTTTACCTGCTTCTTCAGCTTTCTCTCTCCATTCTGATAATTCTGGTTCTAAATCTACATCTGGTATATCATCTTTAATAGGTTCTTTTAACCAACCATTATATAAAGAATATACACCATTTGATACTGCTTCATTTATCATAATAACTCCTTATCTAAATAATTCACCAAAAGTGTCTTCATAAGATTTTATAAAAACCGACCAAGAACATAAAGTATCTAAAGGTAAATAGTATTCACCTAATAAAGTTGTAGTACCTCTTTTATCACCTTGAAGATTAACTTTTGCTTTAATAAATTTACTACAGCCGGACCAACCCCTATCTATAGGTGCTATTATTCATTCACCACCATCATAGGTAGCTCTTGAAGTTATACTAGAAAGTTTATTTAAACAATCTTGAGCATCAGCTTCCGTTTCAAAACCTATAAGACAGTCTTTTTTCGCAGTAAATTCTACACCATTAAATGGGTAATACTTTGAATTCAAATACCTTTTTACTGGCTGAGACCAATTATGGTTATATAATTTTACACAAATACAATATTTAGCTTTATCAGCATCCGCAATATTATTAGTAAGATTAGTACCTAATTCTTTATTAATGTAATTTATAACATCATCAACATTTCTTGAATCAATATTAAATCTATCTAAACTAACTCAGCCATGAGGATTAATATTTAAACGCGTCATTCAATAATACAATACGTTAGCAAATTCACCATTTTTTACTGCTTGCATTGCTTCTCCATAACCGTAAGTATCAAATATTTCATGGAGCAATAATTTTAATTCTTCTTCATCTAGACCTTTTCCCATATTACTCTCCTTAATAGAAATTAACTGTTATTGAATAATTTAAAGGTTTACCTTCAACGGTGATACCATCTTTAAAAACCCATTGATTTTTATTCTTATGCGGTTTACTATCATCAAGCCCTAAAAAACTTTTAACCACTGGTAATTTTCTTGACCATTTATTAGGTAAATTAACAATAATATCTTTACCACTGCACATATTATAAAAACAATATAAACCTAATTCTTCTACACTTTCAGGGATAGTAATTTCAGATATATTACAATTTACAAAACAACCGTCACCAATAGATTTTAACCCATTAGGTAAATTTATTTCAATAAGATTAGTATTACTAAATACCCTAGAAGCAATAATTTCTAATTTATTAGGTAAAGCTATTTCAGATAAGTTACTACCTCAAAAGGCATCGTATTCAATTTCTTTAAGCGTACTAGGTAATTTAATAGAAATAAATGTTGCCCCTTTAAAGCAACTATTACCTAAAACCCTTATACCTTCAGGAATATATAAATTACCTAAATCTTTTTGTCTATAAAAACTCCAAATAGGAAATTCTTGTGGAACTTTTCCAATATGTAACTCACCAAAAAGTAAAATAAATATCGCATAAATATCATGGTATTCCTTAGTAGTATCTTTACCGAAAGATATTTTTTTAATTTCTTTCCAGAAAGTACTCCAATCACTATCATTTATAAGTTTTCTTAAATTTGGGTACTTATCTAATACTTCTCTAGCTAATATTTTATATTCTGATTTCATTATTTATCTCCAAAAACGCGTACAAAATCTCTATCAGGCAACTCCTGTACAGTATCAACAGGTATAAAATATTTACCTAATAATTTACCATCATGATAAATATTAGCTTTTACCATTGTACCTATAGTTTCTCTCATTTTATCTGTAATAGGTACAACAGAAAAATCGCTTGCATTTAAACTACCTTCTTTATCACTACAATAATATTCTTGCGATAAATCATCAAAAGGTAATTTATTTATAAAATCTTTTGCTTCTTCCTCAGTAGTAAAACCTATTACTGGTTTTCATAATACACTGAGACCTAAGTAATTAAAGGAACTGTGGTATGAAGAAATAAATACATTATCAATATCATAGCCAGTATACTGTATTAAATAATTAGCTGTATCACCAGATTCAACAGTATTAATAAAATTAGTACCTAAAGTATTATTAATATTTTCTAATAAATAATTAACGCCCACATTTATATCTGAAATTGTAGTAGGTACATAATCATCTATCCTATCTTCTGTATTAAAGAATCAATTATAGAGTAATATATCTAATTTACCTTCGTTAATAAGTTTTTTATTTCAAGGTGCACCAGCACTTATTAAAAGTTCTTTTAATTTATAATCATCCATAATTTACTCCTTTTAATAAAAATTAACAATTACTGAATAAGGCTCATTTGTAAAAAACGTATCTTCAAAAACCCATTGATTTTTATTTTCTATATATTTATAAAGGTCTCCTATTAAACCTAGAGCACGTTTAACTTCTTTAACTTTACCAGACCATTTTATAGGTAAATTAATAGTAATATCTGAATGATTATTTATATTTCTAATATCAATACTACCTAAATCTAATTCTGTTACGCTCTCAGGTATTGTAAGTTCTGTTAATTTACTATCATAAAAACAATTTACGCCAATAGATTTTAAATTGTTAGGTAAAGTTATTTTTGAAATATTAGTACTTCTAAAAACACTATTGCCAAGTGTTTCTAGGCTATCTGGTAAATTTACTTCTTTTAAATCACTATTATAAAAAGCCTGATTTTCAATTCAAACTAAAGTAGAAGGTAATTTTATTGTTTGTAAAGATGACCTAATAAAACATTCTTCGTATATTCATTTTATACCTTCAGGCAGTGAGATATGGGTTAATAGTGTATTATTACGGAAACCAAAATAAGTAAACGGGTTACTATCATCATCGTCAGGTAATTCAACCCCAGCCTCAGCTAAAGCGGTAATAAAGTTAGCTATTAATAACTTTTCTTTATCACCTGAATGTATATAAACATTATCATAAATTATATCTCACACTTCTGACCACGCACCTGATTTAATTAAAGGTCTTAATTCAAATTTATCAAGAAGTTCCTTTACTTGTTCTTTCTCAGCATTCGTTAACATATTATCACCTTATCTATTAAGAATATTACCTATTACTCTTTCATATTCACTGTCGGTACTAGACCAAAATATTGTAACAGCATACATATAAGGCCCCTGATTAGTCTGTATAAAAGGCCAGGTATTCTTAGTTCTATCTAATGGTACGAATTCATACTTAACTATTTTACCATAGCCATCGAATTTTAAAGGACCATTTGCATCAATAAATGCTTGGGCTTGGTCTTTAGTTTCAAAAGCTAATAAATAACACATACCACTATGAGCCAAATCTTCCATAAAAAGACCACCACGAATATATGGATTTGTATAATCGCTACTGAAAACTGCAAACCCAGATTCTCCCCTGCTATTATAGCCTTGAATAACATATTTAGCATTATCTATTTCTTTAAGATAATCTGTAAAATTGGTACCAACTTTAGCATTTATCACATTAAGAATATCATCCATATCATTTTCTTCATAATCAAAATATGCAGTTAAATCATCAGTTTTATGCTGATAATTATAGATAAGAAGAGAAAACTTGCCAAGAGCGATTGCTTTTTTACCTAAATTTGTAGTTGCACCAATATCTTCTAAAAATTCTTTTAGTGTTAAATCGTTCATACTTACTCCTTAGGTTCAATATAGAGTTCTACTTCATGACCATAAATCATTGGGTCAAATTTATCATTGAATAATCTACGGTAAGCGTTATAAACTACTTGAGCTAAATCTTCTTTATCTTTATATATTGAAAGGTCAGCTATTAAATGTAAATCAATATCTGATTTATCTGTGTAATTATAGTTAGCATTACTTCCAACAATAATTACATCATCAATATCAATATCGACGCCATCTTCTTTTAACCGCTCTTTAAACTTATCTACAATAAGTTCAAGCTTTTCTTTTACTTCTGGCTTGAGTTCATTATTTTCTCAAATGGCTGGGTTAAGAGTATCATTCTTTGCCTCAGTGAGAGATTCAGTTAACTTAAATCCTGCTTTTTTAATTGCTTCAGATAATTTATCATAAGCAGTATTAAATACTTCATCAGTAAAATTAGTAATTTCAACTTTTTTATTATTAAATGAATCTAATATTTCATCCATACTACCACTGACGTTTGATTCATTAGTCATACCACTTTCATTGAAATAATATACTGCATAATTACTACCATCATCTGCTGAAATGTGTAATTCGAACAATGAATCTTCATCATCACCACCAAGGATTCCTACACTAAATAAACTTGAACGGGATGTGAGCTGAGAAATATAAGGGTACTTAATTAAACCTTTAAAATCTAAATTTGGTATTTTTTCAAATGCTTTTTTGTAAATATTACAAAATCTATTATACTTCTTTTCTATATTATTATAATAAAACTCAAGAACAGCATCAGTTAAAGTTATCCGTTTGCTATCTGGAGCTGTATCGATTTCAAACTCAGTCATTTCATCAAAACTGTCCTTAAATGACCAGTATAAAGTTTGTGAATTTAATAAACTATAATTAGCATCTCATTTACCATTATCATCTAATACTGCTCAATTATCGCCATCAACTTTTGAATAAGCATCTATTCAATTATTATTAAGTCTTTCACTAAATTTTAATCGAATAAGAGAACCAATAGGAGCTTTTGATAAATCACTAAGCTTAATAGTGTCCATATCTCTATTAATAAGTGCCTCAGTTAATGAATCATTAAGTCTCTCATCTCCAGGTATAAATAAATGACTTGAAACAAATTCAGTTACAGCTTGTCTACCTGAATTGGTTAATAACTCTTCATAAGCTTGTGCGCAATCATAATAACCATCTTCCCAATTACTTAACTCAGGTGA
>CAMYZQ010000057.1 GCA_947303895.1 uncultured Bacillota bacterium
TTCGGTGCAAATCATTACACCAGCAGCAATTTTAATAATAGCAAATTCTTCCATTAACCTATAATCTCCTTAATTTTTTGTAATTTCTCTTCATTAACTTTATTGATAGCCACAGCTTCATCTCTTTCCTCTTCAACAATTTTTAAATTGTCATTAAGAGTTAATACTTCAGTCTGTAAATTAGAAATTTCTAACTTAAATGATTCAAGTTCAGCCATTACCTTACTGCAATTAGTTTCTAATTCCTTGCTCTTCTTCTTTAAATCATCAATTGTTTTATTGAGTTTAGTATTATTTTCTTTTTCGGTAGCTAATTCTTTCTTAACATTAGAAAGTTCCTCACTTAATTTAGCTGTCTTTTCCTTTTCAGTATTATAAAGTTCTTCAAAGTTCTTAATGACAGGTAAATCTTCACCTTCCATTACAGCTACCCAATACTGGTCATTTCCATCTACACCAATGAGAGCCCAATCGTAACCATCAGCAGTTTCCCATTTCTGTACATTATAAATACCTCTAGTGCAAAGTTCATCATAAACTTCACTATTTAAACCAGGAGCATTTCTTAATTTTCTAGTATCAGACTTAATATCTACCTGAGGTACAGCAGTATCTCTTTCTACTGGCTTAGGATAATTATAAACCTTTGCAGGTAAATCTTCACCACTCATTACTGCTACCCAGAAATTATTACCATCAATAGCTCCGATTTTAGCCCAAGTGTATTCATCTATAAATGTCATATCTAATACATTATAAATACCCTTAATGCAATATTCATCATAAGCTTGTCCACTCAAAGATGGTGTAGCTCTTAATCTTCTAGTGTCAGATTTAACTTCTACCTGGTGAACCTTAATATTTCTTGCCACAGGAGTTGGGTAAACAATTTTCTTTAATTCATTCTTCCAAGCTGTAGAAATAAAGGCAGTATTGAATTCCTTGCTCCAATAGAGATAAGGTACAGGGTCAATGGAATTAGCCAGCATAGTATCTCAAGTATACTTAGTATCAAGAGAAACAACCTTAGTTAAATACAAATGTAAATGTACGCCATTTGATACACCAGTATTTCCTCTAGTAGCATTTCCCATCTGCTTACCTAAAGTAACCTTATCACCTACGTTAACTGTAGGAGAATAAGCCAAGTGAATGTAACCTGTCCATCTCTTACCATCTGCATAAGTATGTTCAACTACAATATAATAGCCAACTTCGCCACCATAACCCTTTTGAACTACTACGCCATCTTGTCAAGCCAAGACAGGGCAATATTGTGTGGCATACCAGCCAATATCTACACCTTTATGAGAAGGTCAAGCGAACGGCTTAGTAATACCAGCAGCATCAGTAAGAGGAACAACGCCCACGTTCTTTCCATAATACATAATTTACGCCTTCCTTTGCCGAATATCATCATCACACGGCAATACAACATCACCATTAGTAATAATAGAAACAATGTCTTCAACATTAATCTTATTATTAAACCAGAAATCAGATTCCTCTGCAGTATCTACTAATTCAATACCCTTAATAGCCTTAAGCAGTTTATCAGTTTCTTCTTTCGAAAAGTTTTCTAAAAATACTTTCATGTATTTCCTCACTTTCTATATTAAATTTAGCATAAAAAAAGAAGTGCAATTACTTCACTTCTTGTTTACTTGAGTTCTAGTTAGTACTTTTAACTTTTCCTAGGTAGAATTTATAGACGTATGAAATCCATAATCCTAAACTAGCTACGAATAATAAATGTTTAAAGTCTTCATGGAAAAGTTTAGTAAGTAACCACCACGTTAGTATAGTTAGTCCAACATGAATGGTAGTCAATATTAAAGCTGTTCCAATATCAATTAATTCTTTCTTACTCATTTTAAGCTACTTCATCCCAACCATATACACCAGGTTCCCAGACGTTATTATCTGCAGTAGATACCCAATGCTTTTCATTATGTGCTACCTTGTCGCCTGTCATATAGGCATCCTGAGCACCAGTAGGCTGTACCCATTCTGGCCATTCTTCAACAGTAACTCTTGTCCATAAAGCTGGTGTTAAATCAGGTGTCCAGTCACTCTGTGAAGTATGAGCCTGTACGCACTTATAAAGAGTATCACCAAACTTAACTCTATCACCTACTGCATAAGTAACGCCTTCACCCCAGTTAACAAATAAATCTACATATTCAAGACCTTCTTCATCAGTCATTGTAATAGCAAGGTCTTCAATCTTATGTCTTAATCTTCTAGCCTTTTCAATAATTGCTCCCATATTATTCTCCCTCTAATAAAATTCTGGCTGCTTCTAAATACTCATCAACATCTTCATCTTCTTCATCTTCTGAAGAATCAGCAACAGTAAACTGTTTATAACTGTACTCCCATAAATCTAACCAACTTGTTACATTAATATTATGGGCATTACATTCTTCTTCTGTCTTATCTTTTACAACATTAATCTTGTAAAGAATACTTTCTTCGATTAATTTCTCTAAATCAGGTACACCTCCTTCAGAAGTTTCATCAAGATAGAAATGTCCTGAGATAATATTTTCTATAGCGTTAGCAGTAATTTCATCAGCATAAACACATACAGAAAAAGTTACTTCTCTTATTCTTGGTAAGTATGATAGCTGATTTACACCTAAATATGCTGTCTTAAGTTTAATACCTGATTGAAGTCTATAATCTTTTAACTTTATTGACATATTATTCTCCTAACATAATACGACCTGCTTCAGCATATTCTTCCATTTCAGGGTCTGCTGGTTCATCTCCCTGGTCAATTGGAATATTTGTTTCTTCATAAACATAAGGGCTTGTCTGTAAATCCCAAGCTTCCTCATAATACTCATTTGTTCCAACCTTGTGAATCATAAACCCACTATCGGAACGTCTGCAAACTAAATCTCTTTCATAAGTTTCTACGATTGGCATTTATCTTCTCCTTCTTTAGCTCTAACAAATTCTTGTAGATATTCTATATATACCCAATTAACATAATCATCACTTTTATAAGCTTCTTTGATTGTTTCCTTGGCTATCTTTAGATTATCTTTTTCTACGTTATCCACTAGTATTCCTCCATAACATGTTTAATCCAGTTATCGAAGGTGATACTTTCCATTAATAAACCTTCCTGGAACATTCTATTCTTAATACCCATAATAATCTGAGCATTAACCTGTTTGTCTGTTGTTTCAAAATATTCCTTAAAGGTTACATAATACTCTTTAAATCTTCTCTCGGTGGCTTTTCTATATTCTAAGTTCTCTTGATTTATCCACTCATCTTTATTCATAGTAAAATAAGCATCATAAATCATTGAAGTAATATAGAACTGGGCATCAGTATATCTTCTTCTCTTAATAAATTCCTGAACTAAAGCAGTATTACTGTCAAGCATATTGTTATATGTTTTTAAGATATACTTAGGGTCATGCCTGCATACTGAATTATCTCTCCACTTCCAAAGATAAAAAGGTGTTGCACAATATTTAGCATCATTTGTCATCTTTTGTGCAAGACAATTGAAATAACTGTCTTCGTGAATAGTTAACTTAGGATTAAACCTAATATTATTCTTTAATAAATAAGACCTCTTATAAAATTTACCGTGAACAAATGTACTATCAATTTCATGAGGTACATAAATAACTTCTTCCTTATTAAGTGGGTTTCTAGACTCCTCAAGGAATGCAGTTACTAAAGCATCAAATCCACCATTATCAGTAATTTCCTTAAATACAATGTAAAGACCACAAGCATTAAAAAACATATCGTCTGCATCACAAAACATAACATAGTCTGCTTTGGCATGGTCTAGACAAGCATTTCTAGTAGCAGATACTCCTTGATGAGGTTCTTTATAATATTCTACTTTAAAAGGGTAACTCTTAAGGAGTTTGTTAGATAAGAAAATATCGGAGCCATCATTACAGATAATAACTCCTACATCTTTCTTTAAGTCTACATTCTGCTGAATAGCAATACTATCTAATAGAGGTTTAATTACTTCATCTGTTTCATTATACTGCGGAACTAAAATCTGTAATTTCATTAAACATCTCCTTTAAATATATTATACAACAAAAAGAAAATAGAAGTAAACTACTCCATATTTTCATATTCATATTCTGCAAATTTATCCGAAGCAATTTTTAAAGCTTTTTCTGTGGTATTAGCTAAAACATAAACAGATAAATAACTATCATAGTCATACTTTCTTACTATTCCGCTATTATCTAAATTATCAGCAATATCTCTTTCTGAAATAGTAATGTCTTTATTTTTTAAATCTTTTTCTACACGAAACAGTTTATAATTATTTTTATACAGATTATATAATTCATCAAATTTATCCATTTCAAATTCTGTATAAGCATAATCAGTGGAATACCAAAAAGTTTTTCTTTCTCTATTATTCCCTTCTTCAACTACATATTTAGCCTTCTCTTCATCTAAAGTTACCCCAATAACATGTCTATCAGAGTATTCACCTTTTTCAATTACGTATACTTTCATATTATATTCCGTCTATTCTTCTAAGAATTTCTTCTGCTGTAAGGTTACCTTCAACTGTATCTCCTACTTCATCTTCATCAACTAGGATACCCATGATTTCGAGTAACCCTCTTTCATGGCCATAAGAGAATGAGTGACAAATAGCATCCCAATCATCGCACCAAATTTGCCAACCACCCCATAAAGGTTTTAATTCGTAAGGAATATTTCTTTCTTCTAAACCTTTAGCTAATTTTCTAATTTCAGTCTTATAAATTTCTGGGTTTATATTTCTATTCAGTATATCCATCTTCTAACTCCTTTATATAAAATATTCCACGATTATCTGGGTCTAATTCTAATCTTCTCTTTGCTCTTTCTATTTCCTTAAGAGCATATCTAGGACCCCAAGCTGTAGATAAAATTAAATCATCATATTTATAAATTTCATCTTCACAATTCTTATGTCTTAATTCGTAATTAATCATGGTATTTTTCCTCCAATTACATTATTATTATAATAAAAAAAGATTAGTTTGTAAACTAACCTTAATGTAAATTATATAATTCCTCAGAAGATAATTCGTAGATAGTGCCTGGCTCAGATTTTGTTACTGAATAAAGTGTTGAAGATAAAGTTTGAATTTTATCGAAGAGTACCTGTTCGAGAGTTAAATCACGTTGTTCGATAGGTAATGACATGTGCCATTTTAAAGATTTTAAATGGTTATTGATTTTATTAGTGAGAAGATTTGAATAATAAGTTTTAGTGATTGCAGTCATTTGGT
>CAMYZQ010000058.1 GCA_947303895.1 uncultured Bacillota bacterium
TTAATCCTATAGCAATCTTACCAGTTTTTCTAATACTTTCAAATTCAGCTATATCAGTTCTCTTAACTAATCCTTGTTTTGTTACAAATGTTATTTTCTTTTCACCAATATTTTCATCTACTCTTATTGGAAGGATAGACATTACTCTTTCATCTTTTTCTATTGGTAATAAGTTAACAACTGGCAATCCCTTAGATTGTCTTGAGAATTCAGGTATTTCATAACCTTTAATTCTATATACTTTACCTTTGTTAGTAAAGAATAATACATGATCATGAGTTTGAAGTGATATCATGTTTTCTACTATATCTTCTTCATTAGTTGTCATACCTTTAACTCCTACTCCACCTTTATTTTGAACCTTATAAGTATCAATAGGAACCCTCTTAATATAACCATTCTTAGTAATATTAACAATAATATTTTCAACTGGAATTAATGATTCGTCTTCTATGAAATCAATAGCTGTCATATCAATAGTTGTTCTTCTATCATCAGCATATTTACGCTTAATTTCAGTCATTTCATCTTTTATAATATTTAATACTTTTTCATTACTTGCTAGAATTGATTGTAATTCTTCAATTGTCTTATGTAAGTCTTCTAAATGTTTTAATACATCTTCACGAGCTAATCCAGTTAATCTTCTTAACTTCATTTCTAGAATAGCTTGTGATTGAACTTCATCTAATCCAAATTGAGTCATTAAACCATTTTTAGCTTCTTCATCTGTTTTACTACCTCTAATTAATTTAATAACAGCATCAATATTATCTAGGGCTATCTTTAAGCCTTCATAAATATGAGCTTCTTTTTCAGCTGCTCTTAAATCAAATTGAGTTCTTCTTATAATTACTTCTTTTTGATGATCTATATATTTAGATATAATATCTTTTAATCCTAAAATCTTAGGTGTTTTATCATCAATCATCAAGAATATAATTCCATAACTAACTTGGAAATTAGTCATTTTATATAATTTATTTAAAATTACTTGTGCATTAGCATCTTTCTTTAATGTAATAGTAATCTTAACACCATTCTTTAATTCAGTATGATAATCAGATATACCATCAATTACTTTATTATGTACTAATTCAGCAACTCTTTCCTTTAAATCATTTGTATTAACACCATATGGAACTTCAGTAATAACTATGTTATTGTGATTACCATGTTCTTCAATAATAGCCTTACTTCTTATAATAATTGTTCCACGTCCTGTTTCATATGCTTTCTTTATTCCACTATTTCCTAGAATAATACCACCTGTTGGAAAATCAGGACCTTTAATATATTGCATTAATCCATTTGTATCTATATCAGGATTATCAATATAAGCAATACAACCATCAATAACTTCACCTAAGTTATGTGGTGGAATATTAGTAGCCATACCAACAGCAATACCCATAGTACCATTTACTAATATATTTGGAAATTTAGAAGGAAGAACATAAGGTTCTTTTCTAGTTTCATCGAAGTTTGTATGCATATCAACTGTATCTTTATTAATATCTCTTAATAATTCTAGAGATATTTTTGAAAGTCTAGATTCAGTATAACGATAAGCAGCTGCATCATCGCCATCTATATTACCAAAGTTACCATGTCCATCAATTAACATGTATCTTTCATTCCAATATTGAGCTAATCTAACCATAGCATCATATACTGATGTATCACCATGTGGATGGTAAGCACCAATAACATTACCTACTGTAGTAGCACATTTTTTATGTGGTTTATCAGGTGTATAACCATTTTCATACATAGACCATAAAATACGTCTATGAACAGGCTTTAAACCATCTCTTAAATCCGGAATAGCACGTGCCATAATAACACTTGCTGCATAGTCTCTAAATGAGTCTTTTACTTCAGATACAATATTATTATCTATAAATGAATCTCTTTCATGAAATTCACCACTATAGTCAATTTCAGGAGTAGTATCATCTTCTGGAGTTTCAATAGTTTCTTCTTCTAATTCAATATTATCTAATTCTTTATTATCCATTTCTACCCCCCTAACTATACGTCTACCTCTGCAAATCTTGCAGTTTCTTCAATAAATTTTCTTCTTGGTTCTACTTCATCACCCATTAATTGAGTAAATATAGCATCAGCTTCAACAAGATCATCTACTGTAATTCTCTTTAATACTCTAGTTTCTATATTCATTGTTGTTTCATATAATTCTTCAGCATCCATTTCACCAAGACCTTTCATACGAGTAATCTCAGCATTTTTTCTTTCTGTATCTTTTAATGTAGCTAAATAAGAATCTCTTTCTTTTTCATCAAGTACATATTTACGAGTTTTACCATGTCTTATTTTAAATAATGGTGGTTGAGCTGCATAAACATGACCAGCTTCTACTATTTGTCTAAAATATCTATAGAATAATGTTAATAATAATACTCTAATATGTGCACCATCAACATCGGCATCGGTCATTATTACAATTTTTTCATATCTCAATTTAGATATATCAAAATCTGACCCAATACCTGTTCCAAATGCAGTAATTATAGTTTTAATTTCTTCATTTTCCAAAGCTCTATCTAATCTTGCTTTTTCAACATTAAGAATTTTACCTCTAAGAGGAAGAACAGCTTGAGTAACCGAATCTCTACCTTCTTTAGCTGAACCAGCAGCCGAATCTCCTTCGACTATATATATCTCAGTTTCACTTGGATCTTTACTCTTACAATCAGTAAGTTTACCCCAAGTATTAACCATTGATAAATCTGATTTTCTAGAAGCTTCTCTTGCTCTTTTAGCAGCATTTCTAGCACGACAAGCTGCAATAGCTTTATCTATAATTAATTTAGCTTCTTGTGGGTTTTCCATTAAGAATCTTTCAAATCCTTGTGAAAATACACTATCAGCTAATTTTCTAACTTCTGAGTTACCTAATCTACCTTTAGTTTGTCCTTCAAATTGTGGATTTGGATGCTTACAAGAAATAATCATTGTAAGACCTTCTTTAACATCATCACCAGTTAAAGAATCATCTTTTTCTTTTAATATATTGTTCTTTTTAGCATAACTATTTATAACTCTAGTAAGGGCTCTTCTTACACCTTCTTCGTGTGTTCCACCATCATGTGTATTAATGTTATTAACAAATGAAAGAATATTGTCGTTATAAGAAGTATTATATTGCATAGCTACTTCAAACATAACACCATCTTCTTCACCTTCTAAATGAATAACATCTTCATGAATAGGAGTTTTATTTTTATTAATAAATTTAACATATTCAGAGATACCACCCTCATACATAAATGTTTCACCAGTAGTAGTTTCAGGATCTCTATCATCTCTTAAATTTATTGATAATCCTTTATTTAAAAATGCTAATTCTCTTGCTCTTACTTTTAATGTTTCATAATCAAATATTTCTGAATCAAATATTTCTGGATCTGGTTTAAATGTTACTGTAGTACCGGTTCTATTAGGTTCACAATCACCTATTACTGTAAGTGGTTGAACAGTTTTACCACCATTTTCAAACTTACATTCATATATTTTTCCATCTTTATAAACTGTAACATTAACCCATTTTGATAGTGCATTAACTACTGAAGCACCAACACCATGTAGTCCTCCAGATACTTTATATCCTCCACCACCAAATTTACCACCAGCATGTAATACTGTATAAACTGTTTCTACTGTTGATATTCCAGTTTTAGCATGTATTCCTACTGGAATACCTCTACCATTATCTTGTACTGTTACTGAATTATCTTTATTAATAGTTATTTCAATATGAGTACAATAACCTGCTAAAGCTTCATCGATTGAGTTATCAACAATCTCCCATACTAAATGGTGAAGACCTTTAACATCAGTAGTACCAATATACATACCAGGTCTTTTTCTAACTGCTTCTAAACCTTCTAATACTTGAATATCGGATGCATCATAATTACCTTGTGCCATCTTTTTCACCTTCTACCTTTCCATCATCTATATAAAATATATCTGCGTTCTTTGTTATTCTTTTACTTATACTATTTAAGTCTGTTGATGTAATAAATATTTGCATATCTCCATCTATATATTTAATTATGTTTGCTTTCTTCTTTTTATCTAACTCACTAAAAATATCATCTAATAATATAATTGGATTTATATTATATTTATTCTTATATATTTCTATTTCTGCAAGTTTTAAACAAAGAATAGCCATTCTATGTTGTCCTTGTGATCCATAGTTATTAATCATTTCTCCATCTATATATATAGAAAAATCATCTCTATGAACTCCAATTAATGTTGTTTTTTGATTTAGTTCTGATTCTCTTACCCTATCATATTTATCATGAAGTTCATTTATCATATTATCTTCATCATCAATTAAAGAATCATATTTAATTTTTATATCTTCTTTACCAGATATTATTTTATAGATATCCACAATATAATTATTTAAATCATTAATAAATTCTTTCCTATACTTATATATCTTAGTATTTAAATCTATTAATTCATCTGTTAAGATATCTAAATAATTAAAGTCTTTTTCATTTTCAGTTTTTAAATATTCATTTCTAGTCTTTAATACTTTATTATACTTAGCTAGATATAAAACATATTCATTACTTATTTGTCCTATTTCTATATTTAAGAACTTTCTTCGATCTGAAGGAGTTCCTTTTATTATTTCTAAATCATCTGGACAAAACATAACAACATTAATTTTAGATAGATAATCACTTATTCTTTTAAAAACATTATTATTTATAGATACTCTTTTACCTTCACTATTAATAATAATTTCATATGTATTCTTTCTTCCGTCGTTTTCTACTTCCCCTACTACCTTTGAAAAAATACAATCATTCTTAATTAAATAGTTATCTTTATTACATCTATGGGATTTGGTTACCGATAAAAAATAAATACTTTCCAGTATATTTGTTTTACCTTGTGCATTATTACCTATAAAGATGTTTATATTTTTATTAAAATCTAGTTTTAAACTATCATAATTTCTAAAATTTTTAAGTTCAATTTTCCTTAAAAACATTTTTACCCTATTTAAATACCATTTTACCCACCTTTATATGTATATAATGTACCTACCCATACAATTATATTATATCACAAAAAAGGCCAAAAAAACCATTAATTTTAAAAAACTCAATTATTTTTTTCAATAATTGAGTCAGATTTTTAAAATTTTTCTAATCTTTTTCTTAGGATAGATTCAAGTCTATAAGATCTACTA
>CAMYZQ010000059.1 GCA_947303895.1 uncultured Bacillota bacterium
GGAATATATATTTATGGATATGCTCAAAATGAGTATGCTGCTAATATAGAAGCTAATTTTGTTTATGATATGATTAATAAGTATAATGCTAATCTTAGTTATCCTGTATTTTATGATGCAGAACTTAGAACATATAATGGCGTTTCTTACACTAAAAGTTTATATACTAAGGTAATTAATGCATTTACTAATAATCTTGAATCTAAAGGCATTAAAACAGGTGTATATGGCAATTTATATATGCTTACTAAAGGATCATTAAATGATCCATTTATTAGAAGTAAAACTATATGGGTAGCTCAATATTATAATAAGTGTCAATATGATGGAAATTATATTGGATGGCAATATTCTTCAAATGGTAATATACCAGGGATATCTGGAAGAGTGGATGTAAATATTTTTAATTAATGATGTAAAATTTAAATTTTATAAACTCTTTTATCATGATATGTGTTATTATAGTATATGTATGATAAAGGTGGTTGTAAGATGAAAAAATTAGACAAAATAGTATTATTTTCTGTATTCTTTTTATTAGTAGCTATTATAGTATTAATGGTTATTATGTTAGTTCAAAAAGGTAGAATTTACCTAGGTAAAAATATAGTATATGAGAATGTAGTAGAAGAGAAAAAACTAATTAGTGAAAACATAGTTTTCCTTGGAGACTCTATTACTGAATTCTATGATTTAGATAAATATTATGATGATTATTATCATGTTCAAAGTGGACATAGTGGTGATAAAACATATCAAATATTAGATAATATGTATGAAAGAGTATATAGATATAATCCATCAAAAGTATTTATAATGCTTGGTATTAATAACTTAGTTTATGATGGAGCATCTGCAGAAGAAGTAACTAATGATATTAAAGAAATATGTGAAAAAATAAAAGATAGAAATAAATATACAGAAATTTATATTGAATCAATTTCTCCATATTCTAATGTATGGAAAAATGATCATGATAACAATGCTAGAGCAGCAGAAGATGTTAATCCAAAAGTAATTGAAGCCAATAAAATACTTAAGAAATATGCTAAAGATAATAATTATACATATATAGATATTTATGATGAAATAGCTAATAATGAAGGCATATTTGATTCTAAATATACTGATGATGGATTACATCCAAATGATGAAGGATATAAAGTAATAACAGAAAAATTAACTAAATATATGAAATAAGAGTTTTAATAAAACTCTTTTTTTGTTATAATTATTTCATATAGTAGTGGAGGATTAGTATGCAAATATATGATTTTATAGATATTAAGCATCAAGTAATCGCTGGTATTAAAAATCCGTATTTAAATATAGAGGGAATATGTACTAAAAAAGATGTAGACTTTGTAGTAGTAGAAGACGGAGAAGAAATAGAATTTGAAAGACCAAAGTCTAAATATGAAGATGGATTTTATATTAAAGCTAAACTTAGAATGGATTCTAAATATATTAAAGTATATGTATTAGATGGTTCTAAAAGACTATTAATATTCTCAGGTAAAATGAGTATATTTAATAGAATAGAACATAAAGTTGAATTACTTGTTACAAGTATTTATATATTCTTAAAAGTGTTCTTTCCAAGCTTTGGAGAAGGTATTAAATATTTATGGAAAAAGCATAAATTATTAACACCATTTAGTTTATGGCCTAAGTATATTAAGAAGTTTAATAAAGTGTTAAAAGAAAGATATAACGTTGCTTTAAAAGAACATGAAGAATTAAGTGACTAGGGGGATATATGAAGAAAAGATTATCTAATTTTGAATTAATGAGAATTATATCTATGTTCTTTATTGTTCTATGGCATTTTCTATTATTTGGAAAAATGGAAGAAGGAACATTTGGTTTAACTCAAAATGTAATTGTTTTATTGAAAGCTATTACATTAGTTCATGTTAATTCATTTGTTTTATTAACAGGTTATTTTAATTATGATAAGAAGTTTAAATTATCTAAAGTAATTAAAACTAATAATTCAATCTGGTTTTATAATGCAGCATGTATATTAGTTTTATTATTTGTTTTTGGAATAGGATTTTCAAAGTTCTTTACTTTTAGAATGTTATTACCAATTCCAAGACATGATGATTATTGGTTCTTAGTAGTATATATGCTTTTATATTTATTAAGTCCATTATTAAATATGGTTATTAATGGATCTGATAAGACTAAACATAAAATGATAATAGTAGGTCTATTAACAATTACTATTGTTAATTATGTATTTAATAATGAGTTATATCATCATATATCTGGTGGTTATTCATTATTCTCATTTATATTATTATATTTTATAGGATCTTATTTACATAAGTATCCAACAAAGTGGAATAATGGTAAAGCAATTACTATTTCTTTAGTAGGATTCTTCTTACTTGCTATTATTAATACTGTTTTATATAAAGCAGGATTAATACTTCAAGGATCATCTAAAGAATCAGTAAGATACTTTGCTGATGCCATTGTAAATGGATTTACTGCTTATACAAATCCATGTATATTATTTGGTTCAATATTATATTTTATATTCTTTAGTAAAATAGAATTTAGTAATAAAGTAGTTAATTTCTTTGGTAAATATGTTCTTGGAACATATTTAATTACACAAAATACTTTATTATATACAAGAATATATAAGCCACTTGGATTTGCACTTGATTCATATAATTATAAACATATTTTAATAGCAGTAGGATTATCTATTAGCTTTGTAATAATATGTTCATTAATAGAATTCTTAAGAGTATTTATATTTAAAGTAATATATGATTTAAAAATATCAGGTAAACTTAGAAATAAGATTACTAAATTATTTAGAAAAGTTAATATTAACTGGTAATAAAAAGAGTTATCTAATTAAACTAGATAACTCTTTTTTATTTAATTCTTCATCATTTACTATCATTGAATAAATATTTGTAACTTTTAATTCAAATTCTAAGTCTTTATTAAACTTAGTATATATTGGAACCTTAACATCTTTTTTTATACTATTTAAGTATTTTTGACCAATATTGTTAAAACCTAGAACTCTAATATATTTAATATTTTTTTCATTATCTTTCTTTTTAAATGAAAGAAGTATAGATATAAACATTCTTTTAAGTTTATTAACTGTATATCTTTTTGTTTTAACTTTTTCTATTAATTCTTCGATAGAATTAGATTCAAGTGCATATTTTTTTAATCTATTTTCTATACCTTCATCAACTAAGTTATATTCTTCTAAATCATCATCTGTAATAATCTTATATTTTAGAAGTTCAAAGTATGATGGAGTATAGTAATTAACTATGGCATTTTTTGGAACATATTTTTTAATATCTATATTATTTATATTATCTCTAATAGCATTAGCAGATATTATTTCACTATCTAATTCATTTGAATTATAATTATTAGTTCTCTTAATAGTTACAGGAACCATTTTACTATTAATTCTATTTATTTCTTTTATGTAAGAGACTCCTAATGTATCATTAGGTTCTATATCATCTATTCCATATGGTTTTAAAGCTTTAAATAAAGCATTCTTATAACTAATACCTTTATCCATATGAGATTTAACTTCATCATTATATTCTTTACTAGATTGAATTTTACATATTTCTTTTAGTTTTTCTACATCATTTGTTTCAGATCCAAATACTAGATAATCACAACCTAAAATGTCTAGAATATCTACTGCTTTAGCAAATGTATCTGCAGACTGTATAACATATTTAGTAGGTATCTCTACAACTAAATCAACATTATTATCTAATGCTATTTTAGTTTTATCCCATTTATTAATTATTGAGATATCTCCTCTTTGAGTAAAACATGAACTCATAGCTAAGATAATCATTGAATCTGGAAACATTTCTTTAATTTTATCTATGTGATATTTATGACCATTATGAAATGGATTATATTCACATATTATTCCAACTTTAACCATAATATTTCTCCTTGGTAAGTATTTTATCACATGTAAAAATCAATGTAAATAGATAGGAAATTGTTCGTAAATAAAGTGAAAACCTTTAATTATTAGTGTAAATTTGATATAATTTATAGTGGAAAAGAAGTGATAAAATTGCAAAGTATATATGGTATAACTAGAAAAAAATTAGAAACTTATTTTGAAGGAATAGGTGATAAAAAATATAGAGCTACTCAAATATATGAATGGCTTTATAGAAATAAAGTTAAATCATTTGATGATATGACAAATCTTAAAAAAGACTTAATAGAAAAATTAAAAGAAGATTTTACTTTTGATGATATTAAACTAGTTATAAAACAAGAAGATGAATTAACTTCTAAATATTTATTTGAATTAAATGATAAACATAGAATAGAAGCAGTTTTAATGAGACATGACTATGGTAATAGTATATGTATTTCATCTCAAATTGGATGTAATATGGGATGTGCTTTTTGTCAAAGTGGTAGACTTAAAAAGATTAGAGATTTAACTGTTTCTGAAATGCTTCTTCAAGTTATGAGAGTAGAAGAAGATATAAAAGAAAGAATAAGTCATGTTGTTATTATGGGTATTGGAGAACCATTTGATAACTATGATAATGTTATAGATTTTGTAAGAATAATAAATGATCCATTTTCACTTGCAATTGGGGTTAGACATATTACTGTTTCTACTTGTGGAATAGTTCCAAAAATATATAAATTAGCAGATGAAAACCTAGATATTAATCTAGCAATTTCTCTTCATGCTCCTAATAATGAACTAAGAAGTAAGATAATGAGAATTAATAATGCTTATCCACTAGAAGAAGTTATGAAAGCAGTAAAAGATTATATAGATAAAACAAATAGAAGAGTTACATTTGAGTATATTATGCTTTCTGGTGTTAATGATACTAAAGAATGTGCATTAGAACTTGTATCACTTGTTAAAGGTTTAAATGCATATGTTAATTTAATACCATATAATGAAACTGAAAATATTGAGTTTAAACGCTCAAAAACTTCACAAATTACTGAATTTTATGATATACTAAAGAAGAATAATGTAACATCAACAATAAGAAAAGAATTCGGATCAAATGTATCTGCAGCTTGTGGACAACTTAGAGCTGAAAATATAGAAGGAGAGATATAAATGGAAAGTTATT
>CAMYZQ010000060.1 GCA_947303895.1 uncultured Bacillota bacterium
CTTTTTCAGCGTTGATTATTATTACATAATCACCACAATCAACATGAGGTGTATATATTGCCTTATGTTTTCCACGTAATACAGTAGCAGCTTTAGAAGCAACACGTCCAAGGTTTTTACCTTCAGCGTCAATTACATACCAATTACGTATTACATCTGACTTTTTAGCCATAAATGTGTCCATAAATAATTTCCCTTTCTTAAATCTTAAATTAACCTTCCCGCAGTTAATTTAATATTTGTGGGTTTTTTAAATGTACCGATACTAATTCTACTAGAAAATCCCTTTATTGTCAATAATTATAACAATATTTTTACACTTATAAGGGCAAAAGAAAAGATTGCTATTTATTAGCAATCTGAACTTTAACTTTAGTAGTTTTTGGTGTATATTGAACTTTTTCATCTTTACCTTCTACTATAACATCAACATCATGTTCACCAGGTCCTAAATTATTAAGATCTATGTAAGCATTAATATCTGCTGGTGCTATCTTATCAATAACAGATGATACACCTTTTAATATTACTGAAATTGTTGTAGTATCAACATTTTCAATAGCATAATTTTCACCTAAGTTAATATAACTTAATCTAACATCAGATAACTCTGTAGATGATTCATCACCAAGTGATATTTCAATAGTAACTGTCTTAGTAGAAACTTCTCTAATACCAGCTGGTTTCTTAATAGTCTTAGTATACTTTTTATTAGTCTTAATATCAGATACATCTACTTTAACATCTATTGATGATACTTTAGATAATGCTTTTTCAGAACCATAAATAGTAACTTCACTAACTGAGCTTGTAATAGATTCAACAGATTTACCAAATACTATTCTATCTAATCCTACAGGAACTACTCTTAATGGAACAGTCTTACTAGGAGATTCTATTTCTACTTTAGCATCTACTTTATTAGGAACTAATTCCACATTAAGAATTTTACCATTTTCATCATAAGCAACTACTTGATTATCTTTAATTGTATTTTCTCCTACAGCAGGATCAGTTAAGTTATTAACGTTAATTAAAGCTTTAATAGTAGCTATTTTATTAATCTTTTCTTCAGTACCTTTAGCAATAACACTATTTGTACTTAAATCTATATCTTTTATAGACATCTTACTATCTAATGAAGTTAAATTTAATACTTCATAAGAAATATCTTTAGTAGCAGATTGTTTAGTACTTACTACTACTGTTACTGTTGATGGATCTAGCTTATATTCAACAGCTGTTATAGATTGTTTATAGTTTAATTTAACTTGATGTACTCCAGGAGTTAAATCACTAAGATCTACAGTAACATTTTGTGAAGGTAATTGTTTAGCTAAATATAAATTAGCTTTAGTACCAATCATAGTAATATCTACTTTTTCTGGTAAACCTTCAACAACATATTCTTCATCATTATAGTTAGCAGTAACTGGTTGATTATATAATACTTCAGCTTCTGTTTCTACAAGTGTAGTATTAGCTCTATCAACAACAAAGAATATAACAATTGCAAATATTAAAGATAGGATAATAATACTTCTTTTAGTTCTTAGAATTCCTTCTAATGGTCTATTAATTATTTTTAATTTTCTACCAATACCTACAAAGAATCTAGTAACTGGTATTATTAAATGTCTATCAAAGAACTTAATTATTTTCTTAATTAATCTCATCTATGTCATCCTCCTCTTCTTCTTTTTCTACAACAAAAGTTTCAGATTTTGGCATTAACTCTTCTAAGATGATTGATTTTACTTCGTCTATAGATAAGTTATAGTTTAATTTTCCTTCTATAGCAACTGATATTCTTCCAGTTTCTTCTGAAACAATAATAGCAATTGCATCACTTTCTTCAGAGATACCAATTGCAGCTCTATGACGAGTTCCTAATCTCTTACTAAATTTCATATCTACAGTAGTTGGGAAAACAGCTCCTGCACATGTAATTTTATTTCCTTGGATAATTACACCACCATCATGAAGCGGATTATCTGGGAAGAATATAGAACATAATAATTCGTTAGAAATATCAGCATATATCTTCTTAGCTTTTTCAATATAATTTAATAAAGATGTATCTCTTTCTATTACAATGATAGCTCCTATTCTATTTTTCTTTAGATATTCTAAAGCTCCACCAATTTCAGTAACCATCTTTTCTCTTTCACTAAGAGATAAAGTTTTATGACTACCAAGTAATTTAGCTTTACCTAATTGTTCTAGAGCAGATCTTATCTCTGGTTGGAATATAATTATTAAAGCTATTGGTGCCCAAGAAATAACATATTCAAATAATAAACCAATAGTTACTAAACCAAAGTAATCACTTACTAGTTTAATAATAACTATTATTGCTATTCCTTTTAATATCATAGAAAATTTAACATTTTTTCTAACATTTCTTAATATATAGTATAGAATTACCCATACTAAACATATATCTACAATCTTTTTAATTACCGATAATACACTATCTAAACTCATATATCCTCCTACACCACGTTATTCTTTTTATTCTTTACATATACAACAGCTAATGCAATAACTATTGCAAGTACTATTACAATAATAAATATATATTCATATCCAATACTAAATGCTTTATCACCAAATTTAATAGCAGCAGTATTTTTAGGTCTATTGCCATCAAATTCAATCATAATATTCTTATATTCATCAGTATCAGCTTTTACATACCATATATATCTATTATTAACATTTCTATCAGCATTATGATCAATAACTTCAAATGGAACTTCCATTACAACTTCTATTTCATCATATACATATCTATTTGATGCCTTAGTATTTATTAATCCATATTGCTCAAATTCTATTCTTATATGATTCTTATCATCACTAACAATCTTTTCTTCAAATATATCAGTTTTAAAATTTTCTGAATACTCTTTAATACTCTTATAACTATTATTAATAGTAGCTGTAGTAGTATTATTAGCAGAAGTAATTGCATACTGATCTTCACCCATACTATCAGTCTTATATATCTTATATAAATAACTAACAGATTGGTTAATATCAAGATTAGTTCTTGACTTCATTCTATTAGTATTTTCACTAGCAGTTACCTTTTCATTAACAGATAAATCTTTATTAAACTGTAACTCATAGTTAACTTTACAACCAGAAATCATTATAACAAAAAATAATATTATTAATACTTTTTTTATATTCTTCATAATTAATCTCCGTAAAATAAATTATATCATATTCTTATAAAAAAATATATAGCATGAATGCTATATATTAAAATGTATTACTAAAATCTGTTGTTTCTTCTAATGTTTTATCAGCATCATTATTATTAATAGAACTGTTTTTCTTAGCTAATATTTCAGATAAAGATTTTTTATTAGTAAATTTAGGTTCTTCTTTTGTTTCTTCTTTCTTTATTTCTTCAGAAGGAATATCTTCAGGATTGATTTCAACATCGATATTAGTAGGAGCTACTGGTTCATCTACTTCAGTATCTTCTTCATATTCTTTGTCTTCATCAACTAAAGAAATACTATCAAACTCAGGTTCCTCTTTTACTTCTTCATCTTTAATATGAATATCAACAGGAGTATCATCAATGTCAGATACATTTTCATTAGATACTTCTTCATTTAAGTTACTATCAATAACTTTATCTTCAACCTCATCCATTTCTTTAATTGCTTTTTGCATTTTCTTAGTTTTAATACTATTATCAATTAAATATACTATTAATACTATTATAAGAAATGCACAAATACCAATTAAAAGCATAGTATTTTCATTTATAAAATTTGTAACTTTTTCAATTATTTCTCTCATAATTCCCTCTTCCTATTCTTATAACAATTTTATCATTTTAATAGTATTATTTCAACAATTTTATTATATTTTTTTCTTTCTTCTAATAAAACCTATAATAATTAAAACTACTAATACTCCAATTAAAATATATCTAACCTTTGGAGGAATATATATTGTTACTCTTTTATTTAAGAATACATCTTTTTTATAGATTTCTTCTCCGTCTGCTAAAACTATATAATTACCAAGTTTATCACCATTTTTATTCTTAGTAGTAACCTTAGTTAATCCATCATATTTATATTCTATTTCAGCATCTTTCTTAACATATGCATAATAATCTTCATCAGTTTTAATATCTATTTTTTCACCAAAACTAGTTTTTACTGTGGCTAAAGTAGTATTCTTTTTAATTAACTTCTTAACAGCATATTTATCAATATAAAAGTCCATTAAATGTTTTTGATCTAAGAAGTTTTGATTCTTATTAACATCATAATCAGCATTTAATGTAACAAGAATGAATTCTTCATCACCATTTTTAATATAACTAGCTAAGCATATACCAGCTTCATCAGTAAATCCTGTTTTAGCACCCATAATATATGGAGCATCAAGATCACTTGCTTTCTTTCCTGGCCCTTTTATTTCAAATTCTTCATCAGTAAATTTATATTCTGCTGTGGTAAATATCTTTTTAAAATCTTTATTCTTAAGAGAATACTCTAATGCTTTATACATGTCATATGCTGTTGAATATTGACCTTCTCTTTCTAATCCAATAGGATCTTTGTACACAGTATTTTCAAGGCCAATTTCTTTTGCTTTAGCATTAACAAGTTTTGCAAATTCTTCTTCTGAAGGAGAAACAGTTAATGCTAAGTATTTAGCAGCATCTCCAGCAGAATCTAATAAAGTTGCATATAATAAATCATAATATGTAACTTCTTCTTCATCCTTTAGACCAATAACATAAACATCCCAGTCTATTGAAGATAATTTATCATCATTTATAATAACTGTTTCATTTAAATCTTTAATATTTTCTATAGATACTATAGTTGTTAATATCTTTTGAAGCGAGGCAACCGAAACATGTTCATCTTTAGCCTTTTCATAGACAACGCTTCCAGTGTTCAAGTTAACTAATACAGCATTTTTAGAATTAATCTCTATTGCTTTAACATTAAA
>CAMYZQ010000061.1 GCA_947303895.1 uncultured Bacillota bacterium
TATATGGTCTAATATTAAAAAAGTATATTATGCTAATACTAAAGAAGATGCAGCAGATATAGGTTTTAGAGATGACTTTATATATGATTATTTAGAAAAGTTAACTAATAATATTCAAGATAAAAGTGTTTTAAATTTAAAATCTATGAATAGAGAAGATGCTTTAGAAGTCTTTAAAAGATATGAAGAAGATAAAGATAAAATAGTTTACTAAAACTATTCTATAGTGTATAATTTAGTTAGGTGATAGAATATGCAATATTGGATGCAATATTTAATTATAGGCTTTATACTTATATTTATATTATTAATAGTATTAAAAGCTACTAAAAAAGATTTCCATGTAGAAGCTAATAAATTAGTAGATTGTCTAGGTGGTAAAGATAATATTATTAGTATGGAAGTTAATATGTCTAGATTTAAAGTAACACTTAGAGATGTTTCTATAGTAAATAAAGAAGGTATACAAAAGATGGGTGCTAAAGGAATAGTAGAAATTGATAATCAATTAAAAATTATTTTAGGACCTAATGCTAAACAACTAGAAAGATATATAGATGAATTAAAAAAATAAAAATACATCAAATGATGTATTTTTTATTTTATTATTTTTTCTAGTATTACATATACTAAACTAAAACTATATGAGAATCCATTTAATAATAATGATAGTTTATATGGACCTATAATATTTTTATTTAGTTTTTTAAAGTATAATCCTTCTATAAATACTATAAATACTTCTAGAATGGGTACTATTACATAAAATACTATATTATTATTCATATAGATATATAGTATACTAACAATTATATTTAGAGGAACATTAGTTAATATATTTATTAAAGTAATTCTAAGTAGGTCTTTACCTCTAATACCTAATACTAAAGAAATAATTAATTCGATTAATAAAGTTAATAATAAACTTTCTAATATATTATTTAGCATGTTTCATTTTTATAATTAGAGTTACTAATACTCCTACAACTAATACTATAGCAACAGATACTATTACTATAGGTATAATTGGAGTAGCAGTTGGTCTTGCGATATCTAAAAACATATTTATCCTCCTATTTCTTTATATTTTTTCTTATTAATAATGTAACTAAAACTGCAATTACTATAACTATTACTACAGATGTAATTACAATAACTAATGTTTTAGGATCCCCATTACTAGGTGTTGGTCTTGGAAAGTTTGGATCTACAACGTCTAAAAATTTAATCATAAATACCTCCTTATTTTTCTATCTTTACTAATATTATTGTACAAAGAATTGTTAAAATAGTAAATACTATACCATTTATGAGTAGTGAATCAATTGTAAATAAGAATGCTGGTAAGGCTCCTACAAATAAACCTATAGTAGTTAATCCAAATGCTATACCAGGACTCTTTTTAAGTCTTGATACTAATAACGCTAATGTAACAGGCATAGTCATACTAAATAACATTATTCCAATTAATGATAGATACATATTATGGTTACCAAATAGTAGGAAAGGTAATGCCAATACAGTACTAACTATTGATGCAATCTTTATATTTGTTTTATCTATTAATAGGCCTCCTAAAGCTTTACCAATACCCATAAAACAGAATAATAATATTGATTGTAATACTGTTTTATTCCATCCAGTAGGTATTCCATAACTACTATATGATCTAACTGCTACTACAAATACTGCTAGTATAATTAATAGAGTAGTATTAACTTTAGTATTATCATATGAGTATTCTTCTAGTTTATAGCCTTCATCTTTTCTAAATCTATATGCTATTACTGTAATTAATAAAGCAATTACATTAACAAGCATTATAAGTAATACACTTATATTATTTTGATATAGAAGTCTACCTGTTATTATTCCAAAAGCTCCTCCTGCAACAAATAAACTACTTGGAAACATTTTGCCTTTAGAAGTTCTAAGTGTACTTTCTGCTCCTTCTACATGCACTAATGCATTACCAATAGTAAGTAGAGTAAAAATAACATAAACTGGTAAATTAAATTTTAAACTAATAAGAGCAAATAAAGTTAAAACAAGTCCAATAGCACCAATATTAACTTTTCTATATTTATCACTAATTGCTCCAATTAAACCTTGTGGAACAAATGCAAATAAATCATACATTAATGCTATTACAGGAAACATATTACTACTTGTATAAGCTGCTAATGTATAAAAGCATGTTACTTCTAATATAAAGTGAACTAAACAAAATAGTATTCCAATTAAATATCCTTTTTTCATATTATTACCTCTAATTTAATTATAACAAAAAATACATCATTTAGATGTATTTTTAATTTTATATACATTTATAGATGGAATACTATTTAATCTAAATTTAAAAGTATCAGAACCAAATCCATTACTTATATATAGATTAGTATCATTAGTCTTATAATGCTCTTTATAATACATTTTAGAACCCTTTTTAAGTAGTAATCTATCTATTCCAGGAATATTTATTTGATTATATAATGAATGACCTGCAAATACATAATTATAGTTTAAATGATCTATCTTATCCATAGTATCTGGAGTATGCATTATATTAATCTTAAATCCATCATAATGAATATCATCTAAGAAAGTTAATCTAGAATTATATTTAATACCACTAATTAATATAGAATCTGCATCTTCATTATAAAGTATTTTATAATCATCATTTAATGATACAAATCCAGCATTAGCCATTAAAGTATCATAACTTTCAAACTTAGTATCATTATCACCACTAACATAGTATTTACCATACTTAGCTTTTATCTTAGATAATTCTTCTTCTAATTCATTAATAGTTTTCTCATCTAAAGAAGTTTCTTCATATACAAGGTCTCCTGTATATATAACTATATCTCCTTTTTTATCATTAATAGTATTAACTATCTTTTTTATAGATTCTATATCAGTAGTACTACCATATAGTATATCAGTAAAATGAACTATCTTTAATGTTCCAAAAGACTTATTAAGATTATTATCTTCAATATTTATTTCATTTACTAACATAAAACTAGGCTCTATAAATCTACCATAAACAATAATAAATGAAATAATTACTATAAGTATGAATATAAATATTCTTAGCTTATGACTTTTTTTCTCTTCTAATTCTTCTTCTATTCTTTTTCTCATATTAACCTCTCATTACTAATTGTAATATAAGTAATATAGTATTATGCATTAAATGGAATTGAATTGTAGCAAATATATTATCTGTTTTAACATATATATAACCAAAGGATAAACCTACTACCATATATGGTATACCCATTAAAATATCATAGAATGATGCTTCTAAAGTTAATACATGTACTAAACCAAATATAATTGCACTAATTAAAATATATGCTATTTTTACAATTTTATCGTTACCAACAATTATCTTTCTTATACATTTTCTAAATAAGATTTCTTCTACAAAAGGTGCATATAAAATAGTAGATATAGTCATATAAACAGGTAATTTTTTAATTAACTCTCTAACTAATTCTTCATTTTCACTAGTACTCATATTAGTTATTTTAGATAATACTACATTAAGTATTCCCATAACTAATACAGAACCTATAAATAATCCTACATATTTAAAGAACCATTTTCCTTTATTACTTATAAACTCTTTAAATTCTTTTATTAATTCATTTTTATATATTAAAAATATTATTCCCATGAATAATAGGTCTACTACTATTAAAACTATATTTAATGGTAAAGTACTTAAATTATCAACATCTATATGACATAAATGAAGTATTTTACTAATTAATGGACTAAATAAAAAATATAATAGGAATGCTAAAAGTGCTATAAATATATCTTTATATTTTTTCATAAGTACCTACTTTCATATCTAATTATATCATTTTTCCTTATATTATTAAACAAAAAGTGTTTACATTATGTATATTCTTTGCTATAATCATTTGTAACAACGAAGAAGAGTGAGGTGATCCTCACTCTTTAATATTGTATGGAGGAAATATGCTAGAAAAGGTTAAAAGTCTAATTGAAGAACCATTATCAAAAGAAAACATTGAAGTAGTTAGTGTTACTTTTGAAGATATTGATGGAGCAAAAAATTTAGTTATAGTAATTGATACTAAACCATATGTTGATTTAAATACTTGTGTTAAAGCAACTCATATTATTAATCCAATTCTTGATGAAGCGGATTTAATTAGTGAAAGTTACATACTTAATGTATGTTCGAAGGGAGAAGATGAATAATGAATGGTAAAGAATTATTAAAAGCATTAGCAGTTCTATCTGAAGAAAAAGGTTTATCTGAAGATGAATTATTATCTTATACTGAAGCTGCTTTAAATGCTGCTTATAAAAGAGAATATAATGCTACTAATAGTAAAGTAGTTATTGATAAGAATACTGGAGATATTAAAGTATTTTCTTATAAAAAGATAGTTGAAGAAATTAATCCAGAGGAAGATGAAGATTCACAAGTATTATTAGAAGAACTTGGTGATAATAAGGAAGGATTAAAAGTTGGAGACGAAATAGAAGAAGAAGTTACTCCTAAAGATTTTGGTAGAGTAGCTGCTGGAGCTGCAAAACAAGTATTAGTACAAAAAGTTAGAGAAGCTGAAAGAGAAAGTATCATGGAAGAATTCAAAGATAAAGAAGGAGAATTACTTGTTGGTACATTATCTAGAGAGGACTTATCTAATTATTATGTTGATCTTGGTAAAGCACATGGAATACTTCCAAAGAAAGAAATTATTCCTGGTGAAGAACTTACTATGGGTTCATCTATAAAAGTATATGTTACTAAGATTGAAGAAGGACAAAAAGGTGGTCCTGTTATATTCTTATCTAGAACTCATTATGGCTTTGTTAAGAGATTATTAGAAGTTGAAATACCTGAATTATCTGATGGTATAGTTATGCTTTATTCTATAGCTAGAGATCCAGGATCAAGAAGTAAGA
>CAMYZQ010000062.1 GCA_947303895.1 uncultured Bacillota bacterium
TAAAACCTCCATAATAATATTATATATTACGGAGGTTAAGTTGTAAACTAATTATTTACTATATTTTTTAAATTTAAAGAACCTACCAGATACATAATCTTGGAGAATAATACCATAAGGAGCTTGTAATAATGTATTAATAACATTATTACTAGGTATAAAATCTATATCATATTTATAACAAACAGCTAAATAATTAAATCTTTTAACATAGTTCTGAAGTATATATTCAAATACATTATTAAATAATTCTTTAAAAGTTTTAAAAGGTGTTATAACATTTCTTATTTCTTCAGGTACAGCTTCTAAATTTTCTTCTTTAGTGTAATCTACGTCAGGGAAACTATCTGGGCCAACAGCCGGTCTTGTTTTAGTAGATTTATTACCACCTTGTAAAATACTAAATACATAATCGTCAAATCTTCTTATAATTTCTATATTTACCCCAATATCATTACCAATTACAACCCAAGGGGCAACACCAATAGGTCTTCTACAACTTTTTACTTCAACTTGATAATCACCTATTTTAACATCACCTGCACCTCCTGTATCCATAGTACCATCTTTAAATAATAGAGACATAGCAAATTCAAATGGTCCTATATTAGTTGTTGATTTTTTAGTACCGCCTTCATATAAAATAAGGTTATTAATAAATTGTGGGGTAAACTTTAAAGCATTTAAATCTACTTTTCCACTAATTTCATACTCTTCACTATTTACTAATTTATTAATATCATCTGCTGATGGGTTAAATAATTTAATAAACTCCGTTGTACTCATTTTTATCTTGTGCTTTTCAAGTTTTTGTGATAAACCTTTTAAAAGGGAAATATCTATTGAATTAGTAATACGTTCAATATCTTCAATAGCAGCATCAACTTGTGATAATACATCAGGTTCCGCTCCAGAGTCTTCTAAACTACTTTTTAATAGACTATATGCTGCTTCAAATGAATTTACATTATTTAAATCTTTTTTTGTATTTTTAGCAATATCACTAAAATTCTTTTTAAATGTTTTTTCATCTTCAGTTAACGATAACTTTTCTAATAATAACCCTTTTCTAACTTTAGTAAATAATTCTTTAGAAGTTTGTTCATCGAAAGGTGAGTTTTCTTTAAATGATTCAAAATCATTATTTAATGCATAATTTCTCATATTAGTTGCTGAAGCCTTAACTAATGGGTCATCAGAATCTGGGTCTCTATCACCAGCACTAATAACATTAATATTTTCTTCTGGGAAGTTATATATCGAACCATTCTTTAAAGTTTTACCATTATATGATAATAATAAATTATAGAATGAATCTCTTCTATCAGCCCCACAAACTAAAGTAATTTTTGAAAAACCTTCTTGCTGTAAAGCTACTACTATATAAAGTAGTTCTCTTAAGTCGGTATCAATTACATCTACTTCTGGTTCAGCTAACTTCTTTACAAAATTTATTTTATCTTCATAACTTAAAGGGTTTCTCTTTTTATCCTGAGAATGGCTTAAATAAATTCTAGGTTTATTTTCAGCTGAAATATCACCCATAAATCTAATTAATTTTTCATGGCCTTTAGTAGGTGGGTTCATTCTACCAAAAGCAAATACTATTTCACCTTTATCCTGCATATCTTCTCCTAAAATTAAATTTTCATGCTTGAAACCTTTAGCAAAAGCCTGATTTCTATTATTGCTAGCAAATGTAGGCCTATCTACAATTTTAACAATGTTACCATCATCATCACTCATAGCAACACCTTCCATTGTAGTAGGAGTATATTCTCCAGTTTCATTATTGTAATAGAAAGAATTATAGTCAAATTTAGAAGTTGAATTAAAACCTTTCCATAATAACATCTTAATCTGTGAAGCAATATTCAATGCCTTGACCATATTAGTAAGAGTACCTTTATTGTTGTTGATAATATTTCTTACTCTCTCAACTCCAACCTTAGACATCTTTGAAGCCCTATTATCAAGGTGAGCATTTAATTCATCAATTAATGTATCAACATTAATCTGATATAGTTTATTATCTGCATAATTTTTATTTTCAAAAGTACCCCAGAAAGTTTGGAATTCTTTATTGTTAACCAATTCATTATAAGCTGGGTCACTAATCAGGTCACTTTCTACTAAAGATAATTGGTCTTCTAAATTTAATATTTCATCAATACCATAATCTTCTTTATTAGTAGATGAGTTAAGCACAGGTGATAATACATAAATGTTATTAGGTAAATTTAATCTTGAAGCATCAACTCTAAAACTCTGTGAAAGATTATCTGCACTACCTGAATAGATAGTATGGAAAGCAATACCAAAGTCAGCATTCTTAATATTTTCATAGCCTGGATTGTCTTCACTGAAAGCATAGATAATAGTGTTAGGTAAGAAAGTAATATAGTTCTTACCATTAATTTCTCTTTCCTGTTTAGTATCTTTAGTAAATAAACAGTCACCCTGCCAAGCTTCACCTGATGGAATATATTTAGATAATTCTAGGCAATAAGAAAGCATTTCAAGCATCTTTGGACTATCAGCATATTTACCAGCCCTCAATTCTTCTTCAGAAGAAATTACTTTAGCTTTTTCTGGTCCATTAATAAAGCTCTTTAAGCAAATAGAATCATTTGGGTAACCAGGAAATTCATGCCAACACACTACAGCCGGAGCACCGTCAATCTTAACGGTAGTATTAATTTTATCTTCCTTGTTTTCTAATTTATTAATAAAGTTATCAATGTGATTATATAATTCATCAAACCCCTCTTTGCCTAAAAGAACTAGGTCTTCCAGGTGAGTCTGATGAACATTCTTTCTTACTTCAGTTAATATTTCTTTATCTAAATTTACTATTTTCATATTATTTACCTATAACCTAATTTCAATCATAATCTATATTTAATTCATTTAATAATTCATAAAACATATTACAGTAATAATAAGTACCATTACCACTTTCTTTACCATACTGTCTTAATAATTCTCAAAAACTATCTCAGTCTTCTTCCCTAAAATATTTTTTTAATCTATTACTCCCATTTCAAAGAGCAGCTACTATTCTTTTATCACTTTCATTCATTATAATATACCTCTAAATAAATGTAACAGTATCTTTATTTCCCGGACAATTAATTCCAATTCTCTTTAAGTCATCTTTAAATCTAGCTGGAATAGTAATATTTCTTTCTGGTATTTTATTTGCACCAGTTATACTAATTCTATTACTACTAAAGGCAAACGCATCATCACCAATTACCTTAACACTATTAGGAATATAAATATCAGTTAATTTATAACAATCCCAAAAAGCATTTTCTCCTATTTTCTCTACCCCATCAGGTATTCTTAAATCAAATAAATATAATTGAGTTATTGGGCTAGTTGCTAAATAATCAGGTATTTCTTTTAATTTACAATCAATTCCAGTTTCTGCAAAAGCTGTCATGAGGAAACAAGCAAACATAGGTTGCCAAACTAATGCAACAGGTTCTGTTAATATATCGTTATAATCATCGTCAAGTATACCTTTCCACAGAGTTTCAAAATCTCCAATTCTGATGAATTCTCTGATTTTAGGGTATTTTTCCATTATAGCCTTTAATCTTTCTTTGCTATCTCTATTCATATTTATTAGTTCCTATTATATAAACTTTAAATTATCCGTACCGCCCCAAATACCAGTATATTTTAAATCATCTGTATTAAAGCTTTCAGGTAAAGTAATATTTCTTTGCTTTAATCTACCAATAAGAGTAAAAGCATCTCTATCAATTTTAGTAACACTATTTGGTATTTCTATATCTATTAAATCGTAACAACCAAAGAATGCCTTTTGCCCAATGTAAGTAACACAACTTGGTATTTTTATATATTCAATAGTTGAATTAGCAAAAGCATACCCAGGTATTGATTTAAGGCCACAATCAATATTTAACTCAGCAAACATAGTTAAAAACATTGCTGGCCAATACTCATGCCAACGTATATTTAGACTTAATTTTTGTGACCCTGGCATATTAAATAAATCATTCCAAAATCTATCCCAGTCACCATTTATAATTGCTTCTTTTACTTCGATGTATTCATGGTCTTCAAGTAAAGCTTTTAATCTTTCTTTATCTTTAGTCTTCATAAGTAAACCTCATACACATATATTTAATTTAGCTATTCTTTTTTGGTCTACCTCTCTTTTTTAAGACTTTATTAACATCTGGTAAATCAGGTAAAACAATCTTTTCCTTTTCTTTCTTAACAACTACTTGTTCCTTCTCAGGTAATTCCTTATATTCTTTTTCTAACCATTTTAATAAAGTATCTGAAATCGTATATGTTACAGTATCTTCTCCTACAAGTTTACCATCATAGAAAATCTTTATAATTCTTGTATTCCGTTTTTTATCTACTTTATCATAGAAACTAATCTTCTTTAAATCAAACTTAACTTTATTTTTCATCAGATTTCTCCCCAAGAAGAATACTTGTAAATTACATTCTGTAATTCTCTAGCTGAGAATGAGCTGACAGAAGGTTTACCAGTGAAAACATTTTTACCAGTACTTAAACAAACTCTAGTACTCCAACTACTGCTTCCTGAATCCTTAACCTTAACCTGTCTGTTAGTTTTTGAATTAATTAACTTGCCCTCGTTAGTAATTACGTAGCAGTCAGATACCTGATAATAACCTG
>CAMYZQ010000063.1 GCA_947303895.1 uncultured Bacillota bacterium
ATCACCTATAAAAATTATAACATAAAAAAATCTAGTTTTAAACTAGATTTTTATTTTGCTATAACAAAGCCATATTTTTTACCATTAGTAGTAATTATAATAACATTCTTAGATGCTTTACTTTGACTAACACTAGAAATATTTGTATTCTTTAATTTTCTAATCTTAGTTCCATTATAGTAAACAATCTTACCATAATTATCTGTAATATTATTAACAAATATTGATTTCTTATAAGATAGATTTACTTCTCCATCTTTAGAAAGAATACTTTCATTCTTTCCAAATTTATATTCTCCAAGTTTTTTGTTCTTAGCATTAATTAAACTAACCTTTTCATCAGTAACATTTAATATTAAATCTTTTGAGAATACTAAATTTGATTTAGCATTTTCTACTTTGAATAATTCTTTACCATTATCAGATACTACATAAGTATTTTCTTCATCTGAATATGTATATACTTTATCTTTACCAATCTTTTTCATTTCAGCTAAATTATCATCTGTATTAAATACTTTCTTTAACTTAGCAGAATATATAATAGACATTTCTTCATCATATTTCTTACCAAATAGAATATCTTTATCTACTACAGTAATCATATTTGTTGATGAAACAACTACTTCATTCTTTTTATTATATAAAACATATTTATCTTTAAATTCATCAGTAGAATCACTAGTATATTTAACTAACTTATAACCACCTTTAATACCAGTAAAGTTCTTAATCTTGTTTTCTCCATAAACATAATCAAATAATACTTTACCTTCTTTAGCATCATATACTAATATCTTTTGTTCACCACACATACTTTCAGTACAGTTTATTTGGAAATACTTATTATCATCATAAGATTTAAAACTAATAATAATAGATGATCCATTTTCACTAATATATTTATATAATTCTTTATATGTTTTTTCTTTTAAATCATATATACCAAAAGAATTATCTTCAATACTATCTACTAGTACTTTATCTTGTAAATTACTATATAATCCTTTTTGATATAATCTATATTTTTCTTCATCAATTAAAGGTGTAATTTTCTTTTGAACCTTTACTTGTGATTCTTCTTCAGATTCTTTTTGTTTACCTTTTTTATCAATATCTAATACTGTAGTCTCTCCATTAGATTCTTTATAAGCTTTTATAGTTTTCTTATCTTCATTAAATTCATATGAATTAAAACTATCACCTTTAAACTTTTCAGTTTTAGCATCAAAATAATAATATGCTTTAGATGAATCTTGAAGAATTAAATATATAGTTTCTCCTTCATCGTCAAATACTTCTCTATCTATTACATAATCAGATAAAGTTCTGTCTCCTCTTTCACTTATTAAATATTCTTCATCCAATACTTTTATAGAAGATACTTTCTTATATCTTTTTACTTTTTCAACATTTGAATATAATACGTCACCTTTATAGTTTATAATATTACTTTTTTCACCATCTAGTTCTTCAACTAAATAATCAGATAAAACAGTTAATTCTTTCTTACTAGAATATACTTTCTTACCATTTACTTTAATAACATAATATTCTTTTATTTCTCCATTTTTATCTATATTTTTAAATAATAAATAAGTTGGAGTTACACCATATAAAGTTTTTGAATTAGACATTTTATATTTACTTATCTTATTTCCATAAGAATCATAAATATATGTTATATTCTTATCTTTATCATATACTGTAATAAAATCACAGTCTTCATCAATGCATTTAATTTCATCATATTTATTTGATAAAACTTTATTAACATTAGTAATAGTATTTCTTCTTAGATATACTGTTAAACCTAATGCTACTATTAATACAATTAATAATATAATTGATAATATTTCTATTTTTTTATTGTTTTTAATCATATTTAACACCTCTATTATTACAAATTTAATTATACCTCAAATAGGAATTATAGGCAATAAAAAATAATGCCACTTGGCATTATTCTTGATATTCAAATTCAAAGTCTAGGATTCTAACAATGTCTCCCTCTTTAGCACCCATTGCTTTAAGTTCATCATCTACACCCATTCTTCTAAGTTTATTAGAAAATCTTCTAACACCCTCATCTGTAAACTTTGTCATTTTAAATAATTTTTCTACTTGTTCACTCTTAATAACAAAAGCATTTCCATCTCTTACTATTTCAAATGGTTTTTCTTCTTTAAATTTATATAAAATATGACTTTCAAAAACCTCATCTTCATATAAATCTTCTTTACTAATAGAATCAAGTAAATCTGCTACTCTAACTAATACTTCATCAAGGCCTTCACCCTTAATAGCAGATATCTCAAATATTTCTGAATCTACTTTCTTTTTAAACTCTTCAAGGTTTTCTTTGGCACTATCCATGTCCATCTTGTTAGCAACTATTATTTCAGGTTTCTTTAATAATTTCTTATCAAAGTCTTCTAGTTCTTTTCTAATAATCATATAATCTTCATAAGGATCTCTTCCTTCTACAGAAGCCATATCAATAACATGAACAATAACTCTAGTTCTTTCAATATGTTTTAAGAACTTATCTCCAAGACCTTCTCCTTTAGAAGCTCCTTCAATTAATCCAGGAAGATCTGCTACTGTAAACACTCTACCATCTATTGTTTTAACAACTCCTAAATTAGGAACTAATGTTGTAAAATGATAATCTGCTATTTTAGCTTTACAAGCAGATATCTTAGAAATAATTGTTGATTTACCAACTGATGGCATACCAACTAAACCTACATCAGCAAGTAGTTTTAATTCTACTTTAATTCTTCTTTCTTCACCAGGTTCACCATTCTCAGAGAAATTAGGAGCAGTATTATTATGAGTTTTAAAGGCATAATTACCTCTTCCACCTCTTCCACCAGTAGCTATAACAGCTTCATCTCCTACTTTAGTTAAATCTGCAATTATAAGTCCAGTATTAACATCTTCTACTACTGTTCCTTCTGGTACTTTAATAATAATATCCTCGGCATTTTTACCGTTCATATTTTTACCCATACCATTAGCACCTTTTTTACCTTTAATCTCGTGCATGTATTTTAAATCTAATAGAGTTCTAAGATTAGTATCTACTTTAAATATAATACTAGATCCTTTTCCACCGTTTCCTCCATTAGGTCCACCATCTGGAACATATTTTTCTCTTCTAAAACTTGTACATCCATCTCCGCCAGCTCCAGCTTTAACGTCCATTACAACTTCATCGACGAACATAAATATCACCTCTTTTCTTCTTAATCTATTCCCACAAATGTGGGCAACACATAACTAGTCTTTCTCTCTTTTGATACCAGTCAAGCGGTAATCCAACTTCTTTCATCTTGTTAATTAATATTTCAAAATCTTTTTCACCTACATAAGATTTAAGAAATTCAAGATTAACACATGCTACATCCATTAAATGATAGCATTTAAAATTTCTAAGTGTACATATACATCTATAAGATAACCCTATATCAGAAATAGTAATATTAGAATTACTATCATTAACTTCTGGTGGATAATCAGGTTCATTTCTAAGAACATCATAGAAGTATAATCTTAATGTTTTACAAATGACTAATCTCATTTTTCTAACACCAAATCTATGCCTATGCATTATCATAGCTATCTTAAAATTATTTCTTACTTTATATACACCTATTATACATCTGTACAAAAATGTTTCTTCTTTTGTTAAAGGAACAACTTCCTCCACATCTAAATCAAATATATCTCTTGCGAATTTTCTTGATTTTTCACATTCCATATTTGGATCATAAGTCCTAATCATTTTGTACATATCTACTAATTCTTTATTAATTTTCATAGTTCCCCCTGAAAGAACTAATTAGTTCTTAAAATACGCATCTAAATAATATATTTGTCTATGTTCCTTATAATATTCTTTTTCAAAATCTGTCATTATATTTTCTATTCTTCTTTCATCTTTATGAAGATCCATAGAAACTGTTTCAAATGAATACCAATATTTACTTAAACTTTCTAAAGCTGAAGCAAATAATATTTTATTATCTGTTTTAAGAATAATATGCTTATTCTTTTTAAATACTCTATCGTATGCTCTTAAGTATGATTCATGAGTAAATCTTTTTCTTTCATCTTGTTTTTTAGGCCAAGGTTCTGAAAAAGTTAAATATATAGTATTTATTTCTTTACCAAATATTTCAATAATATCTTTAGCATCGCAGTTAATAATTCTTAAATTCTTAATATTACCCCTAATATTATTAGCAGCATAAGCAGCTTGGTTTTTATCTAGTTCAATACCAATATAGTTAACTGTTGGATGAGCAAGGGCCATACCTATAATAAATGATCCTCTACCCATACCAAGTTCAAGCATAATTGGATTATTATTACCAAATACTTCACTCCATTTACCTTTATACTTTTCAGGATTCTTAACTACATAACTACTAGATTTTAATATTTCATCTGCATTTTTTACTATATTATAACGCATATTTATTCCTCCCTTATAAGTGAAAAAATATCATCAAAAATGATGATATTATATTTCTTTATATACACTAACTTGTTTTTTATTTCTACCTTTTGATTCAAATTTTACATAACCATCAATTTTAGCAAATAAAGTATGATCAACACCCATACCTACATTTTTAGCTG
>CAMYZQ010000064.1 GCA_947303895.1 uncultured Bacillota bacterium
AGAATATTGAACTTTATCAGGATATAATTCTCTAAATATATCTACATATCCTGCTTCAAGTAAATCTGTAAATTTACCTCTTTCTTCATAAGTAAATCCAGCATTACCAATATTAGCCTTAGCATTCTTAATATCTTGTTCTGTATGAGCTACATTAAAGTCGCCGCATACTATTACATTTTTCTTTTCTTCAAGAGTTTTTAAATATGATTTAAAATCATCTTCCCAAACCATTCTATAATCTAGTCTGCTTAAATCTCTTTTTACATTTGGAACATAAACAGTAACTAAATAAAAATTATCAAACTCCATAGTTATTACTCTACCTTCATGATCATGTTCTTCAATGCCTATTCCAAATGTTACATTTAATGGTTTTACTCTAGTATAAACTAAAGTTCCAGAATAACCTTTTTTCTCAGCAGGATTTAAAATCATTTCATATCCATCTTTTTGATAATCAAATTGATCTTTTAATACTTTTGATTCTTGTAAGCAATATACATCAGCATCTACTGAATCAAAGAATTCATCAAATCCTTTTTTAAGAACTGCTCTAAAACCAGCAACATTCCATGATACTATTTTCATATTATTTCACTCCTTTATATTTCTTAAAGAAACCTTCAGATACTCTAAGAGCATCCATCATAGATGTAGTTATTCCACCAGAATAACCTGCACCTTCTCCTACTGGATATATTCCTTTAATATTAGATTCATAATCTTCATTTCTAAGTATTGTAATTGGAGAACTAGTTCTAGTTTCTACTCCAAATAGTAATGCATCATCCATATTAAAGTCTTCTATTTGATTAGAAAATGATTCTATTCCTTCTATTAAATTATTAACTATAAAATCAGGAAATATATCTCTAATATTTGCAAATTCTATTTTACCTTTAGTTTCAGGAGTAACACTTCCAATAGAAGTAGATACTCTATTATTTTTAAAATCTATATATCTTTGAACAGGTATCTTACCTTTACAAAGATTATATGCTTTATCTTCTAATGCTCTTTGAAAGTTAACACCATCAAATAAATCATGACCATAATCATTTTCATTTACTGAAACAACTATAGCACTATTAGATGACTTAGAATCTCTTTTATAATTACTCATTCCATTAACTACTAACTTTTCTTTTTCAGAAGATGCATTAACTACATATCCTCCTGGACACATACAAAATGAATAAACTGCTCTATCTTCTTTATTATAAGTTAATTTATAAGTAGAAGCAGGTAATTTATCAAAATACTTACCATGATTCATCTTATCAATAAACTCTCTATCATGCATTATTCTTACGCCTACTGCAAATGGTTTAGATCTCATATTAAGACCATTTTCATAAAGCATTTTAAATGTATTTCTAGCACTATTACCAACACATAAGAATAAACTATTAGTTATTATTTCACCATTATTAGTAATTATCTTAGTTAGTTTATTATTATCCACAGTAATATTTTCTAATGAAGTAGAATATTTAAATTCTCCACCATTATTAATAATTTCATTTCTAAGATTAATAACAACTTTTTCTAAATTATCTGTTCCAACATGTGGTTTACTATCATATATTATTTCTTTTGGAGCACCCATCTTAATAAGTAATTCAAATACATATTTATTTCTTCCATATTTATCTTTAACTAGTGTATTTAATTTACCATCAGAAAAAGTACCTGCTCCGCCTTCACCAAACTGAACATTTGATGATTCATCCAAGATTTCTTCTTCCCAAAATCTATTTACATCTTCTTTTCTTTCTTCTACTTTTTTACCCTTTTCTATTATTATAGGTTTAAATCCATATTTAGAAAGCATATATCCAAGAGTAAGTCCTGCAGGACCAGCTCCAACTATTACAGGTCTATAATCTAATAATTCTTCTCCCGTAATATTAACTTCATAATTAGTTTCATTTACTTTTCTAACGTTAATATCATCTATTTTAGATAATACTTTATCTTCATCTTTTACATTTACATCTATATTATAAACAAATAAAATATTATTTTTATCTCTAGAATCTATTGATCTTTTATCAATCTTATAAGAGACAATATCTTCTTTATTTACTCTTAGTATTTTAGTTAATTTATTAATTAATGATTCTTCTGAATCATTTAAAATACTAAGTTTTATTTGACAAACCCTAATCATTATAACTCCTTAATTTTATCAGAAGCCTTTAATGCTGTTAAGAAAGCAGATGTTAAATTATATCCACCACAATCTCCATCTATGTCTAATAGTTCTCCAATAACAAATAAATTTGGAACACTATTAACTTCAAAATTATCATTTAATTCATCTAATGATAATCCACCTTGAGTTACTTGTGATGATTTAAAATCTTTATAATCTATTATATTAAGTTCAAATGCATATAATCCATGTCTAATATTATTCTTTTCTTCATTATTTAATTCATCATATTTTTTATTACCAGAAATATGATATTTATTAAGAATAACATCCACTAATTTATCATCTAATACTCTATCTAATGTTTCTTTAATAGTTAAATCACTATTAAAAACTTCTTCTATAGAATAGTCTTCTAAGAAATTAATTTTAACTGATGCATTTTTACCATCATCAAGTAATCTAACTATATCTCTTGATATATTAAAAACACATATACCAGAAATACCATAATCAGTTAAAAGTATTTCTCCTGATTCTTCTTTTATTAATTCATCATTATTAAATGATGATACTATAGCTTTAGTTCTAATACCATTCCATTTATTAAAGAATGATCCTTCACATACAAGTTTAGTAAGTGATGGAAGTGGTCTAATTATATTTAAATTAAAACTATCAAGTAATTCATATCCATAGAATTTTTCATAATTAACTCCAGACATACTACCAGTAGATAAAACTAATATATCTCCCTCTAATTCATCGTTAATTATAAATTTATCATTTTCTTTTTTAATACTTGTTACTTCATAATCACATTTAATCTCAATACCCTTTTTAACGCATTCATTAATAAGTGTATTATTAATTGTTTCACTCTTATTTGAATATGGATAATAATATCCATTTTTAACAGAGTATTTAACTCCTAAACTATTAAATACATCAAGTACTCTATTAGATTCTTCTAATAAATAATTAATCTTATTACTTTCACTATGATATCTTTTAATATCTTGATCATCATTATAAAAGTTACATCTTCCGTTACCTGATGCTAATATCTTTTTGCCAGGAGTACTATTTCTTTCTAATATTATTACCTCGTTAAGGTTAGTCTTTGAGTTTAATGCACACATTAAACCTGAAGCTCCTCCTCCAACTATTATTACTTTACTCATAGTATCACTTCCAAACTAGATATATTATAACATATTTGTTATAATTAAATATAGGTGATACTATGAAGAAAAGAATAATACTTGTACTGTTTACACTTTTATTATGTGGTTGTTCTTATGATAAGTATGAAATGCCTAAAGATGCATTTATTAATACTAATGAAAAAGAATATAAAGTATATAGTACTGATGGTAAACTATATGATTTAATTGGGGATACTAACACAGAAATACTTAGTAAAGATAAAACATTAAATACTGATGAAATTGGTGAGCAAGAAGTAGAAGTTAGTTATAAGTATAAAAAAAGAGATTATTTATATAAGATTAAATATACTGTTATTGATGATGAAGCTCCTATAATGCTTGGTTCAAAATCAAATGTTACATATCTTGTTAATAGTGAATTTGATTTATGTGATCTAACTAATTATATTGATAATTATTCAAGAATTCCTACATGTTCTATAGTTGGTGATTATGATCCAAATAAAGTTGGAACATATTATTTAAAATATAAAATAAATGATCAAAGTGATAACTTTATCGAAGAAGATTTTACACTTAATATTGTTAGTGAATTACCTAGATCCTCTGGAAATTCTAGTTATTACACTAAAGAATATGATTACTTTGAAAATGAAGTTAGAAAGTATAAGAATGCTAATACTATGGTTGGTATAGATGTAAGTAGATGGCAAGAAACAATAGACTTTAAAAAAGTAAAAAATGCTGGTTGTGACTTTGTTATTATGAGAATTGGTATTCAAGATGATATAGATGCTGAAATATCAAAAGATAGATATTATGATACATATATTAAAGATGCTAAAGAAGCTGGACTAAAAATTGGTGTATATGTTTACACAAGTTCTATTAATGAAGAAATGGCTATAGTAAATGCTAAAGAAACTATTAAATATTTAAATGGTGAAAAACTAGATTTTCCAGTAGCATATGACTTTGAAAACTGGTCAAGTATTAAATCATATAATATGAATTTACATGATTTAGAAGCTAGTATAGATGCATTTAGAGATGAACTAAAAAAAGCCGGATATGATACTATGCTATATTCATCTAAATGGTATTTAGAACATGTATGGCCTAATGAAGATAAATATCCTGTATGGTTAGCACATTATACATCTAATACTAATTACCAAGGTGAATATATAATGTGGCAAAAAACTAATGAAGGAAAAATAGATGGTATATCTGGAGATGTAGATAT
>CAMYZQ010000065.1 GCA_947303895.1 uncultured Bacillota bacterium
TGCCATATTAATACTCCTATTTCTATATAATTATTACTTTTAATTCTCTTATATCGTAAAACCATTATAACACTTTAAGGGGTTAAAATCAACACATAAAAATGGCTGCCCCAGTAAGATTCGAACTTACGCGTGCCGGAGTCAGAGTCCGGAGCCTTACCACTTGGCTATGGGGCAACATTTAAATTATAACACCATTATTTCCTTTTGAAAATTGTTACGAACTTATCTCCGTATTTTTTAGTTTTTACTTCATCTAGGAGATCATATTCATGATTTATATCTCTATCATATTCACATATAATTAATGCTTTAGGATTAAGCATATTATATTCTAATAATTTATTAATAGCTTTATCTATATAATCATCTTTATATGGAGGATCTAAAAATACTATATCAAATTTATTATTTTTTAAATTGTTTAATGCATTCATATAATCATCTTTAATAATTATTGAACTGTCTTCTATATTAAATGTTTTGATATTTTTATTAATAGTATTAATAGCTACTTTATTATTATCAACAAAATAACACTTATTAGCACCATTACTAATAGCTTCTATACCAAGGTTACCTGAACCTGCAAATAAATCTAATACTATAGAATCTCTTATTTCAAATTGAATAGTTGAAAATATAGATTCTTTAACTCTATCCATTGTAGGTCTAGTTCCTTCTATATTAAAGCCTTCTATATTTCTTCCTTTTAACAATCCACTAATAACTTTCATATAAATCACCTAATAAAATTATATAAAAAAAAGCATACATTAACAAGTATGCTTTTCTACTATACTAGATATTTCTTTACTAAGTTTCATAGAGAATAATCTTATTTGTTTCTCTAATTCAATATATTCCTTAATATCACCGTACTTAAATAACTCTTTTCTGATAGATATAACCTCGTTAATGTTATCAGTAGTATTAAGCTTATTAATTAAAGACATATATTCTTTATTAGATTTAATAGAATTATGTAATTCTTTAAATCTAATTATTTCATAAGTATTATCTAATTCACTTATTAGTTTTGAAGGATTACCAGCTTGAGCCACCGCCGCCGCCTCCTCCTCCACCAGAGAAGCCACCGCCTCCAGAGAATCCTCCTCCGCCACCGCCGGAAGATTCATAAGGTCTACTAGACATTGTTGTTTTAGCAGATGATGTAATTGAATCTAATCCTGATGTTAAACTTTGAAGTCTAAATGCTCCAGTATGAATATCATAAATATTACCTTCATACCAAGTTGGAGGTTCTAGTTTAATAGATTCAAATTTCTTAATCCATTTATTAGTTAAACCAAATACATAAGCATATGGTAAAACTTTATAGAATATTTCAGGATCATCTTCTACTAAAGTATTTATTTTATTAACATCTACTTTATCTATAAATTCTCTATATCCTGCAACTTCAGCATATAATTCTTCTGCTTCTTCAGTTCTTTTCTTAGTACAAATACTAAGAATTAATTGAAGTAATATATTAGCAGGTATTAATGTCCAGAATATAGCATATGGAACAACATATACAGTATGTACTTTATATGATAATAAATCAGATACAGGTATTATTATAAAACAGAATGATATGATAGCCATAAATACATTATAAGCTATAACTCTATCATGACTCTTACCATAAATAGTATATGTTTTACCAAGTTGTGACATAGCAGTTCCAAGTGATGTATAGAACTTATTAGTTAAATCTTTCTTAGTTACTATTCCATCTTTATCTGCTTTCTTAAATAAACCTTTAAATGTAGTTTTAATATAGTTTGGTTCACTATCATCTAATGGTTTTAAATATTGAAGTTTAAACTTACTTCCTTTATCATCAATTATCTTTAAATAACCTTTAGTAGCTAAATAAGTAATTAATGAAACTATATCATTTGATTGTGGAACTCCATTATATAGGAAACCTGCTAAAGCAGAGTCCATTTCTTTTGGAGGAGTATATCTAACTACCATAGTCTTTTTCTTTCTAAGACCAAATTTAATAAATAATGCTATTCCTCCTAGCATCATTATAATTAATGCTAGTATTGCAATAACTAATACTGCTGGAGTTAAATCAACATGTTTTCTAGCTCCTACAAAGTACCCATTAGGAAGTTCAATTCTAACAGTTAAACCTTCTCTTTCATTAAGAGCAACACCATCAAATTTTTCTTCTATATAACCTGTTATTTGTCTTCCATCTACAGTATAATTAACACCTTTATTATAAGCATTTCCATAATAACCAGTAGTAAAGTTAATTAATGTTCCTTTTTCATTACTAGTTTCAAAATCTTTAGGCATAACTATAGTAAATGTTGCTTCTTCTATTTTAGCAGTCCATTCTGTACCTATAATGTTGTAATATACATCATCATACTCATCGATCATATCATCACCAGTATCATATGTATATTTAATAACATAAGTATATAACTTGCCTACTTCTAAAGTTTGATAAGCACTACCAATCTTTAATACTTTATTACCATCATCTGTTTCTGTTGTATATTCTTCATTAACAGATATATCTCTATATTTAACTCTTTGTTTAATATCTACTTCTCTACCATCAACCATTCTTCTATAAGTAGATGATAATGGTAAAGATCTTTTAATACCATGTTTACCATATTGATCAAAAACTACATTAATAGTTTCAGTAACATCTAAGGTATTATTTTCATTAACAATTATTTTTACATCATATTTTGTAATGGTAAAACCATCAGTAGTTGCTTTAGCACTAAATGGTAATACCAAAAGAAAAAATGATACAAAAACAAATAATAATTTCTTTTTCATATCATTTTCCTTTCTATTATTCTGAAAAATCTACTGTAACATTCTTTCTTTGTTCTTCAGTTGCTTCATATAACTTAATATCTTTATAACCTAAGATAGAAGCTACTATGTTACTTGGTATTGTATGAATTAGAATGTTATAAGCTTTAACAGTAGCATTGAAATATCTTCTAGCTCCTACTAATTCAGTTTCAATTTCATTTAATGATTCTTGTAATTTAATAAAGCTTGTATCAGCTTTTAATTCTGGGTAGCTTTCTGATATAGCAAGTAATCTACCTAGAGCAGAACTCATTTGTTCATCTGCTTCAACCTTTTCATTAATAGTTTGAGCTCCTAAACCTTTGTTTCTAGCTTCAACTACTGCTTCAAAAGTTTCCTTTTCATGTTTAGTATAACCCTTAATAGTGTTAACTAAATTTGGAATTAAATCAAATCTCTTAGTTAGATATACATCAATATCTGCAAATGCATTATCAACTTCAGCTTTCTTTCTAACTAGTTTATTTGCAACTCCAATAAACCATAGTATTAATAATACTAAAACGGCAACGCCAACGATTATCCAAATCATAATCTAATCTCCTTTACTAAAAAATATTATAGCATATTTTTAACTTTTTTTCAAGATACCTAGATCTTAAAATCGTTAAGAAAATCGTCAATAGTTAAAATTTCATCATCGATTTCTTGAAGTGAAACTTCCTTCTTAGGAGCTTCTTTTTTAGGTTTAACCACTTCTACTTTAGGAGCTTCTTCTTCAGTAAATAATTCAAGTTCTTCTATTGTATCTTCTTCTAGTTCTTCAATTTCTTTTGGAACTGACTTATCATCTTTTTCTATTTCAGCAATTCTAAATATATCTTGAATTCTTTGTTTAGAAATAGTTCCAGCTGCAGCATGTCTATCTGCAAGTTTTATTTCACTATTTTTAAGTTCAAATATTTCTTTAATATTTAGAACACCAAATTTATCTCTAGAATCTGTAATAAATGCTTTAATCGCATTTTGAGGATTTGTCTTGATCAGTCTTATTAATAAAGAACCTCTCCTTGCCCTAGCACTTACTTCAAGCTCTTCTAGTTTTACCCTCTTAGCGGATGTGTCTGTAAATAAAGTTATGTACTCTGCTTCATCATAGATTTCTGCAGATACTACTTTATCTTTACCTAGTTTAATAGATTTAACACCAGAAGCTTTAAGTCCTACTACAGGTATTTCATTTAAGTGGAATATTAGTCCATAGTTATCGGATGTACATACAAATACATTATCTGCATTCTTCTTAATAACTGAAACTACTTTATCATCACCTTTTAGTTTCATACACCCAACAGGTCTTCTAGATAATACTTTGTAATCTATTAAATTAGTTCTCTTAGTCATACCATTCTTAGAGAATAATGTAATATATTCTTTCTTTTCAAAATCATATATTGGCATAGATGTAATAACTTCTTCACCATCTTTAATAGTAATAATATTACTAATATGTTTACCCATTTCTTTCCATTTTAAATCTGGAAGCATATGAACAGGTA
>CAMYZQ010000066.1 GCA_947303895.1 uncultured Bacillota bacterium
GCTGTAACCATTGTAGTAATATCTTTAAACTTAGGCATGTTAGCAAACTCATCTACGATGAAGTTTGTTCTAACTGGTAAAGCACCACCATGTTTATGAGCAACTGTAATTAATGATTCATAACACTGTTTAATAAAGATAGTTGCTAATGAGTGATATGTAGTCTTTTCATCTTGTATTATTAAGAATACTGCTGTTGGTTTTTCACCAATAGATGACATATCAAAGTCACTTTTAGAAAGCATTTCTGATAAGTTCTTAGTAACAGCTAAAGTCTTAACTTTTTGTTGTAAAACTGTTAAAACACCAGCTTTAGTATCTTGAGCAGTATTAACAACTGCACCCATATTAACTGCTATAGGTGATGTTGGATCTTGCATATTAAAGTATTCTTGCATATATGTTTTAGGTCCGATTCTCTCTTCACCTTGATTAATCATTAAGTTAACTGAATTAATATTAATAGTTTCTTTAGGAGCATCTTTAAATAATGCTAATCCAATACCTGTTAAATAGTCTGCAGCAGCATTTTGCCAGAATGGATCATCACCTTGTCCATCTACAACAATATTAGTAGCTAAGTCATTTAATAATTCATTAGCTTTATCAAAATTTCCTTCTTGATGATATGAATATGGTAAATCATATGGATTCCAACAATTACCTTTTTGAGGTTCACGGAAATTAAGTATTATTATTTGATAACCAAGTTCTCTAAGTTTACCAGAATGATGTTCATATATTTCACCTTTAGGGTCTGTAATAATCATTGATTCTCTACCCTTCATTAAGTGAACCATAGCAGGATCTACGAATCCAGATGTTTTACCTGAACCAGTAGCACCTATAACTAATGTATGACTTTCACCATTATCTACATATGCAGCATCTTTTCCATATACTAGTGGAACTCCACCACCATCAGATTTAGATACTGAATAAGGAACTTCTAAAACTCCTCTTTGTGCAATAATATCTTTATCTTTAAACCATCTAGAATATCCATTAGTTTTCTTTTCATCTGAATATCCAAAACCTTTCTCCATATCAAAGAAATATGAAGAAGTAGTAGCAAATAAAGCTGCTATAATAGCTATCCATACACCAAATGTAATTAATATATTATTAGGATAAAAAGCTATTATAAAGTTTATACCAGCAGGAGTACCAAATTCCATTATAGATTTAACATTTGAAATAACAATTGCAATTAAAAAAAGTAAAAAGAAACATAACGTAGCAAATATAATAACGTCTTTCTTTTCAGCAACAAATTTTAGTCTCATATTTCATCTCCGTACAATTAAGTATATTATATCAAAAAAAAGGTATTTTATAAATACCTTTTTATAATTCTAATATGAAATTAAAGCTTTCTTAGAAACTAGAAAATTAATAGGATTATTACTAGATTTAGAAATAGGTCCATATTTTCTTTCATAGTTATATCTATATACTGCTTTATAAGATAATGTCTTATCAAATGCAGTAACTAAAACTTCATCTCCATTAGCATCTCCATTAGTACTATCTGCTTTATCTGGATCTGCAAATACTTGTTTATCTTCACCAATATATATAATAGCTATTTGTTTAGAATCTTTTTCGTAAACAAGAATATCACCTTTTTTAATATCATTTTCATTATAATTGAAATTATCAAAGTAATTTTCTGTTAATACTTTCCCCATGTCTTCAATAGTAAATACACTATCCTGACCATCTAGGACACCAGAATTAACTAAACTATAATATATTAGTGATGTATTATCAACGTCTGGATTTAAATTACGTTTAGTACTATCAGTTGTACAACCAATAGAATCGTTATTAGCAAATTCAATTGCTTTATTAGCAATATTACCTACTTTATTACCTATATACATAGAATCACATAACTTAATTCCACTAGATGTTGCTTGAGCAGTAGCAGAACCACCTTTAAGATCAAATGTTCCACTATTGATATTACCATTATTAGAAAACTTTATAACTGGAGATGAATGATCCCAATCTATTCCCCAATTAGCATTAACATTTCCAACAGAGTTATATATATCTTTATCAACTTCAAACTCTATAACATTTACACCAGAGCCAAATTCGTGACCCCACTCATACTGTTTATCTCCACCTTTAGTATCGGCTACAACAAGTGGAAGAAGAGTACCATCAGCAAGATAGGCATTAAGAACATCTCCTGCTGCTCCAACCTGTGGTGCAACAGCAACCATATATCTTTCAACGCCATCTACTAATAAAATATCTATACCAAATTTTCTATTTGCTCCTTGAGAAATCCATGCTTCATGAACTTCTTTTGAAGGAGATAATACATCAGATGGTGTATCTTTACACTTGTAATTGTTTGATTCACCACCTGAATAATGCCATCCATCAGCACTTAAACATGTAATTGAATAACCAGGCTCTTGTTTGAAATCCTGTGGAATATCTATAATTGTAGCACCAGGATAATCTCCTACATGAGCACTACATTTAACAATCATATTAGTAGGATCTATAGCAGTTCCATCTGCTAATCTAAATTCTAGATATAATGATGAAATACTTAAATCTTCTGATTCAGAAGCAGTACCAATAGTTCCTACCTCCTGTTGATCAGTTACTTCATCACCTGTTTTAAGAGTTACACTACTCTTACTTAATCCTTTATATATAATACTAAATTCATATGAGCTCTTTTGAACCGTTCCTTCAATATTATATTTATATCCAATTTCAATACAGCCACCATTACACTCCAACGTGCTATCTGCAGATGATGCTTTAACAGTACCACCATCTAATACGGCATGGACTTTATCGCCCTCAACATTTCCCGTTGATTCCTTATTTAACTCAATACCATTATGTAATTTACCATCTGTAGTATATCCATAACTATTCTTATCTAAGAATTCAATACACTTATCAGTTTTTATCTCCACAGGAGAACTTAAAGCACTTGCTAGTTTTCTATCAATTGCTCCTATACATAATAGATTATAGTCTTCTGTATCATCTTCATGAACAGTAAATATATCATCAAAATACTTCTTATATTCAAAGATTTCATCAATAATTTTATCAATAGAATCCTCAATAATATTACCTTCAGAATCATAACTTAAGAACTCTTCAAAGTCTTTTTTATTCTTAGGAATATATGTTTCTTTTAAGTATTTTCTATAGTTTTCTTCACTATATTTATAAGTGAAATATGTAATCTTAATTTTATCAAGAGTTGTTCCTTCAGAAGTATCTATTGATGAAATAGACATAGCTCCTAAGAATAAACAATTTATTAATATCTTAAGATTTTGAAGTTCATCTCCCATAAATATTGCTGGGATTGGAATTCCTGTTAATAAAGTTAATCCTAATCCTTTAGCTAGAGAACTAAGTAAATCACTCATAACCTCTTTTATAGCTTGTTCACACTGACCACCATATGTTTCTATCCATTCATCCAAATACATTGTTTTTGTACTATATCCAGATGCATCCCCAAAGAATGTTTGCTGGAACATAGCACCTGCAAGCAACTTTAATCTATATACCTTTCCTATAGTATACATATAACCGGTACTTGCATCATATGTACCCGTGGCCTCAGTCTCTATTTTCTGTATTTCTTCATACATTAGAGTAATAAACGATCCTTTATATGCTTGTTTTGAATCATCATCAGTATAATTTGCTGCTGATGCTCCAATATCCATTACATCATCAAGATCATCATATTTAGTTTGATAACCATTCTTCATATCAGAATAGAATAATGTAGTTAATAAAAGTGTTGAATCTAATTCACTACCATAAATATTACCTAACCTATCTAATTCTTGATAAAAAGTAGTTTTAGAATCTGCAAAATTACCATTAACATATAAATTTGCAAATTTTTCAGCAGTATTTGCTATATCAATTGCAACCTTTTCAACACTCATTAAAGCATCAAGTAAAGGAGCAAATATCATATATATAGTTAATACCAAAAATACAATTGGAAGTAATAAACTAATTAATCCCATTACTAAACTAGCAGCAGCTGATTTTATAGCACTTTCTCCTAGTTTATCTAATAATTTATCGGTATTTTCTCTACCAATTATTTTATCTAATATTTTAACAGCTGTAGCTCCAGCTTTAGAATAAGCATTGGTATTTTCAGATGCTGCTAAAGCAGCTCTTATACCAGGAGCACCAGCTAAACCTTTTGGGCCTTGTTGTAACGCATCTTTTGTATTCTTTGCAATCTCAGCTTTATCAGCTGCAGGATTATCTTTTGCTGCATCCTTAGCTAAATCTTTAGCACCTTCTTTTGCAGCGTCCTTTGCTGCATCTTT
>CAMYZQ010000067.1 GCA_947303895.1 uncultured Bacillota bacterium
CCCCAACAAATTTCGATAAATTACCTTTTTCATGACAAGTAAAACAGTGGAAGTAACCCTTTTCAATTTCCTCACCTGAGTATACTGAACAAGATGCTCTACGTTCTTGCCCACCTTTATGAAAAGGGCATGTCACTCTAACATATTCCTGTTTATCTTCTATTGTAGATAATTTACCATTATTAAGTTGCTTTCTTACTTCTAATAAAATATCAATAATAGGTTTATCAATTATTCTATGCCCTATAGTTAAATAATTCATTAGTATACAAGCTCTCCTGCTGCTGGGTTAGTGTTATACCTTATTTCTAAATCTTCTGACTTAATTACATTACCATCTGGTGTTACAAAATCATCACCTTCTGGAATATAATCAAATTTACCCTTATCTAAATCAACTGCATATTTAAGAACTTTACCTGTACCACCATCTCTTGACTTAGCAATATTCATTGTCATAATATTATCCTTCTGTGATAAGAATAAAATTACTGTTGAGTCCTGAGATATTCTATCTGACCGAGATATATTTTCAGTACCTGCAAATTTACCTTCTTCTATAGCATTTCTATTCTGCTGTGATACTGTAATAATAGGAATATGCTTTGTTACCTGTAAAACCTTCAATGCCTTAGAAATATTAGCTGCTCTTTCAAATGGCTGTTTAGCATTATTATCATCATCTAATAATGAATGCTGGTCAATGAATAATATATCCAAATTATATTTTTCAACAAAACCTCTTAAAGCATTAACTCCAGCTTTACCATCAATCATATCTCTAGTTAAAACATATAAACTCCCTTTATGATTATTCCTGAGATTATCCAAATAATTCTTATAACTATTTGCTGCCTCTAAATTACCATGAATTAATTTACCGTTTGAAATATGTGACATCAATGTATCAAATCTATAACCAACTTTACTTACACTCATTTCACCAGAGAATAAACCTACAGTTAACCCTCTATCTACAGCTGCCGTAATACTCTTTAATAATAACCATGTTTTACCAACACCAGACCTAGCTGCAATTGTTGCATATTCTTCTTTTCTATCCCAACCACCCAAAATATAATCTAATTCCTTAAGACCTGTTGGAATATAATACTTAGAAAAATCATTACACTTATCAATATATTCATCATATCTTGAAGTATCTGATAAAATATCAACTGCCTCTAAATGTTTATTACTTGCTGCAGTTGCTGCTGAGTTTGAAAACAAATTCATTGCTTCATCTGTCTTACCAGCAACTAATAAATCTCTTACCTTATTAAATGTTTCAGCTAAGAAAGCCTCATTTTTAATTCTATATAACTCATTAATAAGATATTCAACAGATTCATTAACTTCAATAACTTCAAAATCTGGAAATGCTTTTAAGAATGTTTCTGTATCTGGTACTTGATTATAGTTCTTAATATGATTTACTATAAATCTAAACTCTTTTGGAAACTGTGGGAAATGCTCAACTGTTAACCCTCTAGTTAAAATAATACTAGCATCTTTATTTTTTAATAACCAATTTATAAACTGTAATTGAGTTAACAACATATTATTCACCTTTCTTTAAAGTTAATTTTCTCATATCAGGCCCTTTTAATTCAACGCATTCTGATAAGTTAATAACTCTACTAGCTAATCTATCACCTAATAAATTTGCTAAAGAATCTGGCTGAATATTAGAAGTATATATACAACTCTTACCAAAACTCAACCTTGTATTAATATAACTTAATAAATGTTCAAGTTCGAACTGCGTTGCTGTTTTAGTTCCCAATTCATCAAAAATCACTAAATCACAATTAAGAATATTTTCTTTTACATGCTGGATATATTCACTTTTTTCTGAAATATTATCCTTCAATGCTAATAAGAACTGTGGTACATGAATAAATAATGCTCTGCATTCTAATTTACTTGTTGGCCATATTTTATTAAAATACGACTGTAATATTTTTATAGACCAAACTGTTTTACCATTACCAACATTATCTGAATAAATATAAATATTTTTACCTTTACTTATATTATCAAAAACATTTTCACAGAATTCATTTAGATATTTAAAAGCATTTCTATCACATTCATTAACGGTATATATACTTAATTTAACATTTTCTCTTTGGTTTAAAGATATATTAGCTTCATTATAAAGATAATCTAATTTTAAAAGTTTAATGCAATATTCTTTATTACAGTCAACTTGATTACAACTATCTTTTAACCAACATTGAGATGTATCAATCATATAATACCTCCTAGTATTCTTCTAGTACTACTAAATTATCAAAATCTACTTTTTCAACATTTTTAGGTTTTGTTGCTTGTACTTTTTGTGCCTTATTTTTCTTATTTTCTTCTAACTTTTTAAAATATATGTCAGCTTCTTCTAAATATTGTCTAAAATTTGAATTAAATAATGTATAAGGTCTAACGTACTCTGTACTTAACTTTCCTGTTCTTTCAAATATAAATGGATTCAAAAACCATGTTCGGTATTTATATTCTATAACTTTTATGAACTGCTGTAAACTAAAACCTTCACTAATTCTCTCATTAATTACCCTTTTAGCTTCTTTATTTACTTTATAATCTTTACCTGTTAAATCATTGATATAATTAACTACTTCTGTTACTATATCTAAATTTTTGTTTAAATCATCTGGGTTTTCAGCTTCAGTAGTACTACTACTACATTCTATATTATTATCTATACTATTGGGTAAACTAAGTTCACCCATAGGGTCAACAGAGTTCACTGGTGAACTAAGTTCACCCTCTATATTAGTTGGAGTTTCACTCTTTTTCTTCTTACATCTAACACGATTAGCTTTATAACAAATAGTTTTAAACTCAGATACTTTATCTAATCTTTCTATTAAACCTTCATCTAATAAATATTTAATATTTTTTAAAACACCTTGTCTTGAACTATTAGTCCAATCTTCTAAGTATTTTAAACTACCACAAAAATAATTATCATCTTGTGAAAAACCATAAATAATAGAATAGACTAATAAATCATTACCTTTTAAACCTAGTTCTAATATTGCCCAACCTGGTACTACAAAATAATTATCACTTTTAACTTTTGAATCCATATATTACCTTTCCGACTATTAAAATATAACAACTATGTGTTATTATTTTAATATAAATTTTCACAAAAATAAACTAATTTTTCCAGTCTTTACCTACTAAGTATAATACCTTTTTAATCTCTCTATGAATTTTCTTATTACTTGAAGTTTTAAAATCCGCGGTAATTTCATTATAGTCTTCTAAATTTATATTATACCTATTAGCATAATAACTAAAATTATCTTCATCTAATGATTTTAAATCGGTAATTATACTTCTAAATGAAGTCCAATTAGAAAAACAAACTTTATCTAATATTATAATATCTGAAATTGGTCTACTTTTAATATAATCTATAAGTATTATATTTTCGCTATTTTCTTCAGTATTTATAAAATTAAATAACCCTTCAGCTGAGTCAGAATATTTTTCATGTATCTCATCAATACTTAGAGATTTGAATTCACTTTTTCTCTTATCAGCAGTCTTTTTAGCCATTATAAGACTAAGCTGTCTTTTAAGAACTAAATGAAAAGCTTTTTCTGGTCCTTTAGGGTCTTGATATAAAGAACTTTCTGGATTATTCCATACTTGCTTTTCCAGTAAATAATTTATGGTATCGATAAGTACATCATAGCATTCTTCGAAGGTTATATTTTTAGCACACTTTAAATATAGTCTACCTGTATAACCTCAATAGCGACAAAGAATAGCAGAGTAAAATTTCTCTGCTAAATCTTTATCAGAATCTTTATATTTTAGATAGTTGAAGAATAATTCATTTTGGTCGTACTGTTTCCAATTTATTTCATCAGCTAAAGACCTATATGATGCATATACATTTTCTAACATTTGCTCTTAAAATATTCTATTGTTTTTTCTAAACCTTCTCTTAACTGAATTTTAGGTTCCCACTTCAATTCTCTTTTAGCCAAACCAATATTAGGTTTTCTCTTTGTAGGGTCATCTAATGGTAAATCTTTATGCACCAACTGTGATTCTGTATCAATCATTTCTAATATAATATCAGCTAATTGTTTTATAGTGAATTCACCTGGATTACCTAAATTAACAGGCCCAGTAATATTTGATGTCATCATTTTAACCATACCATCTACTAAATCATCAACATAGCAGAAACTTCTAGTTTGTGAACCATTACCATAAATAGTAAGGTCATCTCCTTTTAAAG
>CAMYZQ010000068.1 GCA_947303895.1 uncultured Bacillota bacterium
ATTAGTAAATGGAGCTTGAGTACCCCAACGTGATGGAGTATTAACACCATATACAAATGATTGAATAGCTTGTTTAACTTGTTTATAAGTTAAATTATCAATTTTAACAAATGGTGCAAGATATGTATCAAATGATGAGAATGCTTGAGCTCCAGCCCATTCATTTTGCATTATTCCAAGGAAGTTTACCATTTGGTTTGTTAATGTAGATAAGTGTTTAGCAGGTGCAGAAGTAATCTTTCCTGGTACTCCACCTAATCCTTCTTGTATTAATTGTTTAAGTGACCATCCAGCACAATATCCTGTAAGCATAGATAAATCGTGAATATGGAAATCACAATTCTTATGAGCATTAGCAATATCTTCTGGATAAATTTCATTTAACCAATAATTAGCTGTTATAGCTCCTGAGTTAGATAGAATTAATCCTCCAACTGAATATGTAACAGTAGAGTTTTCTTTAACTCTCCAGTCTGATACATTTAAATAACTATTAACAACATTTTTATAGTCTAGTAAAGCACTATTCATGTTTCTTTGTTTTTCATGAAGTTTTCTATATAAAATGTATGCTTTAGCTACATCAGAATAATTAGATTTAATTAATACTGATTCAACTGAATCTTGAATATCTTCAACATCAATGATATCGTTTTTAACTTTATCATTGAATTCAGCAGTTACTTTTAATGCTAAAAAGTCAATAACATTTCTATCATAGTCTTTTTCTAAACTTTCAAAAGCTTTAATAATAGCTTCACTTATTTTGTTAATATCAAAACTAACAATTTTTCCATCTCTTTTTCTAACCTTGTACATAATCTTCCCTCCTAAACATATCTTACTGTAACACTAGGTTTATCTTTAAAGTGTTCTTGAATCCCCTTTAATTCTTCTTCACTAAATCCAAAAAGTTTCTTATTAATAACTGTATCTTCCATTCTGAAGTTTTGTAAGTAATAAGGACTACCATCAATTACTTCTACTATTTTATCTAGATCTTCAATAGTATGAAAACCTTTAATAATAGTAGTTCTAAATTCATGGTCTACTTTAGATTTCTTAATTAAGTTGATACTTTCTATTAATTTATCAGTATCTAATTTTCTATTAACTATTTTATAATATTCGTTAAATAGAGCTTTTATATCCATTGCTATATAGTCAACTAAGTTCTTATCAAGGATTTCTTTTAATAATTCTGGTCTATAACCATTAGTATCTAATTTAATCTTTAAACCAAGTTCTTTAATTTTTTCCATAAATGGAATTAAATCATTCCAGATAGTTGGTTCTCCTCCAGAGATAACTACACCATCAAGCATATTCTTTCTTTGATTTAAATAAGAGAATATTTCTTCTTCACTAATCTCAGGAGCATGACTTTCAACTAAGTCTCTGTTATAGCAATAATCACAGTCGAAGTTACATCCGTTAGTGAAAATAATACAAGCTAGGTTTCCCGGAAAGTCTTGAGTTGTTAATTTATTAAAGCCACCTATTCTCATAAAATTGTCACCTACTTTTGCTACTGTGTAACTTCATTTTATTACATAATCAAAAATATTCAATGTTGCATTTGCAACATTTTAGATTTTTTTATAAAAATATACATTTTGGTGTCAACTTATGTTCGTAAAATAAAAAAAGCAAGTTTTTTAACTTGCTTTTTATAAATCTAATGATGGATTAATACCTAAAGAATAATCATCAAACATGTTTTCTTTATACATGTAGAAACCTGCTGATGCAATCATAGCAGCGTTATCTGTGCAGTATTTCATTTCAGGAATAATTAATTTAATTCCTGCCTCATTACATAGTTTAGTAAATTCATCTCTAATACCTGAGTTAGCAGATACTCCTCCTGCTATTAAAAGTTCTTTACAGTTATATTCTTTTAAAGCTTTCATAGTTTTTTTAGTTAATGCTTTAATAACTGCATCTTCAAAAGAAGCACATAGATCTTTTTCTCTTATTTCATTACCTCTTTGTTTTTCATTATGAACTAAGTTTATTACTGCGGACTTGATTCCACTAAAACTAAAGTTATAACTATCATCATCTAGAGGAATTGGTAGAGAGTAAGTTACTTCTCCTTCTTTAGAGTATTTATCTATTATAGGACCTCCTGGATATGGAACTCCAATAACTCTAGCTACTTTATCAAATGCTTCTCCAATAGAATCATCTGTAGTAGCTCCTATTTTCTTAAATGATAAATCTTTATCCATATATATAAGTTCAGTATGTCCACCACTTATTATTAAAGATATTAGTGGGAAACTAAATTCATCTACTAACTTATTAGCATATATATGACCAACTAGGTGGTTAACACCTATTAATGGTTTCTTATAAGCAAGAGATAAAGCTTTAGCAGCTTCTACACCTACTAAAAGTGAACCTGCAAGGCCTGGCCCTTTAGTAACTGCTATAGCACTAATATCATTTAAAGTCATATTAGCTTTCTTTAAACAATCATCTATAACCATAGTTACTGATTCTACATGTGATCTACTAGCAATCTCAGGAACTACACCACCAAATTTTTTATGAATATCTATTTGTGATAGAACTGTAGTAGCTATCTCTTCAGTACCATTTTTAACAATACTAATAGAAGTTTCATCACAACTACTTTCAATTCCTAGTATATAAACATCATTCATGTATTTCACCACCCTTACTCATAACATAAGCATCTTCATCTTTATAATAATGTTTTCTAATAGTTAATATTTCAAATCCGTTCTTTTTATAAAGATTAATAGCTCTTTCATTATTAACATTTACTTCTAAAAAGTAATTTCTATTTTTATAATTATCTAATATATATTTTAATAATTTATCTCCATATCCATTACCTTGATATTCTGGCATAACAAAAACATCTATTATCTCTAATTCTGTATCTAAATCTAGTATGCATATAAATCCAATAAACTCATTATTAAGTTCATATGCATAGTATTTAGAGTTATTTGACATAGATATAACATAGTCTTCTTTATACCCTTTAAAAAGGCTTAAAATATCGTTATAAGATACTTCTTTAATCATAGTTTCTCTTCAACCTCTATTTTCTTAATATATGAAGGTTTAATATTAAATGAATTATCTTCTTTATCTTTATAATAATCCACAAGTTTTAATAAGTTTAACTTCATTTCAGTAGTTCTATAAGTAAAATCTACTTCAGCATTAGTAATAACTAATACTTTACCTTGTAAATTGATTACTTTATCTTTAATTTTATCCATAGATGTATATTCTTCGGATACTTCATTATAATCTCTATCATAAATACCAAAATAAGCATTATTACCCCTATCAGATAGGATTACTGCATAATAATCATTATTTTCATATTCAAATACATATTGTTTTAAAGATGAAACTGATACTACTGGAATATTTAAAGCATAAGAAAGAGTTTTAGCTACTGTAACAGCTATTCTAGTTCCTGTAAATGAACCAGGTCCTCTTACTACTAATATCTTATTAACATCTTTAATATCTAAATTATTCTTTTTTAATTCTTCATCTATAATTGGTACTAAATATTTTGAGTGATCATTTAGAGTTTCTTTTTCCACATACGATATTATTTCATCGTTTTTAACTAGTCCTACAACTAGTTTTTTTGAACTTGTATCTAAAAAAAGTGAGATCATGATAAAATGTCCTCACATAAATCTTCATATTTTTCACCATGAGGTTCTAGTTTAATAACCCTAGTTTCCTCATCAATAGCTTTGAAATAAATATCTAGTCTTTCTTCTGGTAGATAATCTTTAATCATATCTGCCCATTCAATAATAACTATTCCATCTCTATCAAAATAATCTAATATTCCTGTGGATTTTATACTACCTTCTAGTCTATACATATCCATATGATATAAAGGCATTTCACCTGATAAATATTCTTTAATAATACTAAAAGTTGGAGATGTAATTACTTCATCAATTTCAAGTGCATCTGCAAAACCCTTAGTAAAAACAGTCTTACCAGTTCCAAGTTCTCCATTAAGACAAATTACCATTCCATTAAATTTTTCTGATTCTATATTTTGTGCTAAAACGATAGTATCACTTTCACTTTTTGATGTTATTTTGTATTCTAAATCCATTTATATCACCCACCATAATTATACATAATAATTTACATTAAAAAAAGTATTAAATGTAAATTATACAAAATTTAAAGCAAAAAAAAATACCAGCGACTTCCTATTTTTGCATTACA
>CAMYZQ010000069.1 GCA_947303895.1 uncultured Bacillota bacterium
CATGAAGTTAAAATGGCATCTAATTTTACATTTATATCATTAAATGATTCGTTAGATAAATGGAGAGATGAAGTATTAAAGTTTAAAAATGCAAAAAAAGAAAATAATACTAAATCACTTCAAGAAAATGGTTATGATATTAAATTAGAGGTTAAAAAAATACAAGAATTATTATAGGAGGATATTATGAGATATTTTATTATTGAAGGTAGTCCTGATTGTGCATTTAATGCAACTAATAAACCAAGAGAAGATGTTGAAGTTATATTAAAAAGAGAAGGTGTAGAGCCTTTTCATATAAATACTGTAAGTGGTGTTCAAAAAAGTAAATTAATGAAATGGAAGCAATTCATTGATTATAAAAAAAATACTAGGACTTGGGATAAAGCGTTAAAAGAATTTAAAGAAGGAGATATTGTATTTATTCAATATCCAATTTTAAATACTGCATGGAATATTAAAAAAGTAATAAAAAAATATTCTGAAAAAGGTATTAAGTTTGTTGCTATTATCCATGATATGGATTCTCTTAGATTAATAGAAGCAGATGGAAAAATGCGTTATAAGAGAGCTTGTGATGAAGATAAAAACTTATTAAAAGAAATGAGTTATATTATTTGTCATAATGCATCTATGAAAAAAGTATTAGTTGATTTAGGAAATGATCCAAAAAAATTAATTGAGTTAAAATTATTTGATTATTTAATTGATTTTGAACCAAAGAAATTTAAAAGGACAAAGAATGATCCATTTATAATAGCAGGTAATTTAGCTCCTCATAAATCTCAATATATTTCTTATTTAAAAGATTTAAATGTAGGATTTAATTTATTTGGAGTTGGTTATACTGATGAAATAGGTGGAGATAATATATTCTATAAAGGTAAATTTAAACCTGAAGAATTGCTTAATTATTTAGAGGGTGGATTTGGCCTTGTTTGGGATGGTAAATCTATTGATACTATTGAAGGTGGATTTGGTAATTATCTTAGATATAATAACCCTTATAAAGTAACATTATATTTAACTGCTGGTATTCCAGTAGTTGTTTGGAAAGAATCTGCTTTAGCAGATTATATAGTAAAGAATAAGTTAGGTTTTGCTGTTAATAATTTACATGAACTAGAGGATATAGTTAATAAAACAACTGACAAAGAGTATGATGAAATAAGTAAAAATGTTAAAGCAATATCACACAAATTTATTAATGGAGATTTCTTAACTGAAGCAATAAAAAAAATAAAGTAAAGGAGTAAGATGATGATTTATTTACTTGCAATATTATTACTACTGATATTTATAGGAAGTATATTTGCTAATAGAAAAGATATATCTGCACCAGCTGTTGTATTCTCGTTTGGGTTTGCATTCCAAGCATTTTGGGCAGTCTTATATCATAAAGCATGGAGATTAGATCTACATTTAAATACTTTCTTAGTTTTATTCTTAGGTGTATTAGAATTCTTCTTGGTTACAATGTTTGTTAAGTTTATAGCTCATAAAATAAAACCAAGAGAATATAAAACTAAACCATTTGTAATGCAAGAGATTAAAACAAATAAAGTACTTGAATGGATATATCTTGGTGTATCAATTCTAATTTCATTAGTATATTTATACTATTTAGTTAGAGCAGTAAATGGAACATTTACTAGCATAAAATCAATTATGCAATCTATATCTGATTATGATATTTATTTAAAATTCTCAGATGAATTTGAAAATGGTATTCCATTTATTGTTAAGAACTTAAATTTAGCAGTTATATACTCTGGATATTGGTTCTTATATGTAATAATTAACAATTATTTTTATAACAAAAAGATTAGATTAGTTCAAATACTAGTTTTTGTTTCTGCGTTATGTGCTGCATTAATGTCTGGATCTAGAACTCCAGTAATAATGATGGCTATTGCAGGTATTTGTTATTATCTAATTCTATTATTTAAAAAGAAAAGCTATAAAAACTTATTTACTAAAAAAATGTTTATATATATGTTAATTCTTGGAGCTGCTGCTATTGGGTTATTTTTTCCAACAGCTAAACTTCTTGGAAGAAAAACTGATTCTAAACCACTAGATTATTTATCAATTTATTGTGGGGCTGAAGTTAAGAACCTAGATACATTTCTTCAAGAAAAAGAATATCTATTTAAATATGAAACAATTGGAAGCCAAACTATGTATAATTTAATTCAGTTTGCTTCTGATAAATTGCATCTTAAAGATGTAGAAACATATAGATTAGATCTTCCATTTAGAAAAGTAGATAACATTGATTTAGGAAATGTTTATACAACATTCTATGCATATATATATGATTTTGGTTATATAGGATTATTTGTATTTGTATTTATAATGGCTGCAATTTGTGCATCATTATATGAATATTTAATAAGATTAAGAAAACTTGATAAACCAAAATTAAGTGTACTTGTATATGGAGTATTCTTTGGTTGTTTATTACTATCATTCTTTAGTAATAAATTCTATGAAGAATTATTCTCACCAGTATTTATTAAGAAAATAATTACTTGGTTTGCTTGTTCGTTTGCATTTTGTTGGTTTGATTTTAAGAAAATAAAATCTTTTATAAAAGAAAAACTAAGTAAAAAAAGTGAAACAAATGTAAAAAAGAATTATATTTATAATTTAATATATCAAGTTGTAGCAATTATTCTTCCAATAATTTCTACACCTTACATATCTAAAGTATTAGGTGCTAAGAATATTGGTATATATGGTTATACTTTATCTATTTCAGCATATTTCGTATTAGCTGGAACTTTAGGTATGACTTTATATGGTCAAAGAGAAATTGCTTATTTACAAAAAGATAAAGAAAAATATAGTAAAGTATTCTTTGAAGTGTTTTTCTTAAAACTTATGGTAATGTGTTTATCTGCACTAGTATTTTTTATATTTTTTGTAAGAGGTAATAATCATTATAATTTATTTTATAAAATACTATTATTAGAATTATTAGCTCATGTATTAGATGTTAGTTGGTTCTTCCAAGGATTAGAAGAATTTAAGAAAACTGTTACTAGAAATTTCATAGTTAAAGTAGTTAGTGTAGCTTGTATATTTATATTTGTAAAAGAAAAAAGTGATTTACCAATATATTTCTTAATATATGTATTATCAATGCTAATAGGTAATTTATCTTTATGGTTATCTATTCCTAAATATGTTTGTAAAACTAAAATTGATTTTAAAAAAATATTTAGACATTTACCACCAACATTTATTATGTTTATACCTCAAGTAGCTATTCAAGTATATACTGTACTAGATAGAACTATGATAGGTAAAATAATATCAGACAAAACACAAGTTGGATATTATACTCAAGGTGAAAATTTAATTAAATTATTATTAACTATAATTACATCTCTTGGAACAGTTATGCTTCCAAGAATAGCTAATTCATTTGCTGAAAAGAATTATGATAAGATTAGAGATTATATTTATAAAGCATTTAATCTAGTATTCTTATTATCATTTCCTATGATATCAGGTATAGTAATGGTAGCAGATATATTCGTACCAAAGTTCTTTGGACCTGGTTATGATGGTGTTTCTATTATTATGAAAGTAATATCTCCAATATTATTATTTATTGGAATGAGTAATGTAATAGGAGTTCAATATTTATTACCTACAAAGAGACAAAAAGAATATACGACTTCAGTAATTATTGGAGCTTGTATTAATTTTGTAGTTAACTTAATACTTATTAGAAGATTTGCTGCAGTAGGAGCTGCTATTGGTACTGTAGTAGCAGAAGCTATGGTTACATTAATGCAAATGATATTTGTTAGAAAAGATCTTAAGATAATACATATATTTAAAATTGCACTTCATTATGTGTTACCAACACTTATAATGACAGTATGTTGTTTCTTAATTAAAAGACAAGTTGGTACATCAGCTAAAGCAGTTGTTTTAATTGCAGGTTTCGGTGTATTTGTTTATGGGATATGTTTATTATTCTTTAAAAACCAATTTGTAATGGATACATTAAATAGTTTAATTACTAGAGTTAAAAAGATTATTAAAAAATAGGAGGATTATTATGAAGTATGATTATTTAATAGTTGGAGCTGGTTTATTTGGTGCAACATGTGCTAATTTACTTGCTAAAAAAGGTAAAAAGGTATTAGTAATAGATAGAAGAAATCATATTGCTGGTAATGTTTATACTGAAAATGTAGAAGGTATAAATGTTCATAA
>CAMYZQ010000070.1 GCA_947303895.1 uncultured Bacillota bacterium
GAATCAAAGAAAGAAAGAAACCAGGATTAAAGAAAGCAAGAAAAGCTCCACAATTTAGTAAGAGATAATATAGCTTATGTAAAGACCTATTTAATAGGTCTTTTTTTCTTTCTAAAAAAACTATTATTTTTAGTATTTATCTTCTATTTTTTGTGATTTTTTGGTAAAATAAGATATAGCAATTAAGTGTATAAAGGAAGTGTTGATGATGGGTAAAATTATATCTTTAGTTAATCAAAAAGGTGGAGTAGGTAAAACAACAACAAGTATTAATTTAGCTTCATCATTAGGATTACTTGGTAAAAGAGTTTTACTTGTTGATATAGATCCTCAAGGAAATGCTACTACTGGTGTAGGTATAGAAAAAGGTGGACTTAGTGCTAGCCTTTATGAAGCATTACTTGGAGATAAAACAATTAGTGAATCTATAGTTAAAACTAAGTTTAAGAATTTATCTGTATTACCATCTAATATTAATTTGGCTGGTATAGAGATGGAATTTATTAATAAACAAAAGTTAGATCCTACATTTTCTAAATTAACAAGATTAAAAACTATACTTGGTGAAGTAAGAGATAATTATGATTATATATTAATTGATTGTCCTCCTTCATTAACAACATTAACAACTAATGCACTTGCTGCTAGTGATTCAGTATTAATTCCAGTTCAATGTGAATTCTATGCACTAGAAGGAATTATGCAATTATTAAATACTGTTAGAATTGCTAGAAAGAACTTAAATCCAAATCTTGAAATAGAAGGTGTTGTTCTTACAATGCTTGATTCAAGAACATTACTTGGATTAGAAGTTGTAGAAAATATTAGAAGTTACTTTAAAGAAAAAGTTTACGATACAATTATTCCAAGACTTGTAGTGCTTGCAGAAGCACCAAGCCATGGTAAACCAATAGCAGACTATAACTATAAAAGTAAAGGTACAGCTGCTTATTTAAATTTGGCAAAGGAGGTTATTGAGAGAAATGAGTGAAAGAAGAAATGCACTTGGTAAAGGTCTAGAACAATTATTTTCAGATGATAATATGACATTTGAAGAACTAGAAACAACTATTGTAGATGAAGCTAAGAAAAATGATGAAATTATAGAACTAGATTTATCAGAATTAAGACCAAATCCTTACCAACCTAGAAAGAAATTTGATGAAGAAGCATTAAATGAACTTGCTGATTCAATTAAAGAACATGGAGTATTTCAACCTATTATTGTTAAGAAATCAATAAAAGGTTATGAAATAGTTGCAGGTGAAAGAAGATATAGAGCTTCTAAGAAATTAGGACTTGAAAAAATACCTGCTATCATTAAAGATTTTACTGATGATGAAATGATGCAAATATCTTTATTAGAGAATCTTCAAAGAGAAAATTTAACTTCTATTGAAGAAGCTAAAGCTTATAAAGCTATTATTGATGCATCTAATTTAACTCAAGAAGAACTTGCTAAAAAGGTAGGTAAAAGTAGAAGTTATATTACTAATATACTTGGACTTCTTACATTACCAGTATCTATTCAAAATGATATTTTAGAAAATAAAATATCTATGGGACATGCAAGAGTATTAAGTAAAATTGAAGATGAAGATAAGATTAAAGAATTAGCTAATAAAGTTATATCTGAAGGATTATCAGTTAGAGAATTGGAAGAATTAACTAAAGATAATACTTTTAAGAGAAAGAATGAAGTTGTTAGAACAGTTTCTGATAATAGTAAATACAAAATAGTTGAAAGAAACTTAAAAGAAAAACTTGGTAGTGATGTTAAAGTTAGTAATAATAAGATCACTATTAAATTCTCTTCAGATAAAGATCTAAATAGAATCTTAGAAATATTAGATTGTAATATAGAAGATTAGGAGTGATATATATGGATATATTTGGATTTAAGATTCCAAAGAATATATTCGTTTCAATAATTATAGTATTAGTAAGTATAGTTCTATATATTATTACCTCTATAATAATTAGTAAGATTAATAAAAAAGAAAAGAAAAAAGGTAATAAAAGAAGAACAACATTATTAATACTTGTTAGAAAAATTATTAAATATATAATTATTGTTTTATGTTCAGTATTTGTTTTAAATACATTTAAGATTAATACTACTGCGTTAGTTACAAGTATAGGAGCTGTATCATTAGTTATAGGTCTTGCTTTCCAAGACTTACTTAAAGATATGTTAGTTGGTATGGCTATTATATTTGAAGACCAGTTTAATATTGGAGACATTATTAAAGTAGGAGATTTTAAAGGTGAAGTTGTTAACTTCAGTTTAAAATCTACTAGAATTAAGTCTTTAACAGGTGAAGTTAAGATAATAGCTAATAGAGAAATAACATCTGTTATTAACTATAGTGATAATAAGAATAATATTATTACTAAAATTAATGTAGCTTATGAAGAAGATAATGATAGAGTAGAAGATATACTTAGAAAAGTATGTAAGAAGATGTCTGATGAAACTGAAGGTAAGTTAGAATATACTCTACTTGATGGAATTGAAGCTTTAGATGATTCTTCTGTTGTATATAGTATTAAAGTAATAGCTGATGCAGAAGATGCTCCAGTTATTAAGAGAAATGTTTTAAAGCATGTTAAAACAGAATTTGATAAACAAAAGATTAAGATTCCATATATGCAAGTTGAGGTGCATAATGAAAAATAGTTATAAATTAGGAAGCAAGGTTATTATGAAAAAAGAACATCCTTGTGGAAGTAATATGTGGACTATTACAAGAGTAGGAGTCGACATTAAGATTAAATGTGATAAGTGTGGTCGTGAGATTATGCTTGATAGAATTGAATTTGAAAAGAAATTAAAAAAGGTGGTGGAAGAATAATGGATGAAAAGAAGAAAAGTTTGCATCCAGTGTGGTTCTATATAATTTTATGTTTTGGAACTATAATAGGAAGTTTTCTATTATCATTACTAAACTTTCATGGAACAGCATATAATGTTTCATCTAGTTTAAAGACATCTACATCAGTAGTTACTGTTAATAACTTAATCAGTGGAACTGGTATTAGATATATGTTTAGTAATGCTACTAGTAACTTTATTACATTCTTACCACTAGGATCATTACTTATTGGTTTAATAGGTGTAGGAGTTGCTTCTAAGTCTAGATTACTTGATAGTTTATTTGATAAACTAGCTAAGAAAGTTCCTAGAACTGTAGCATTCTTCTTATTCTCGTTATTATGTATAATAATGGGATTTAGTACTGATATGGCATTTGTTATTATGATTCCTGTATCAGTAGTATTATTTACTTCTTATAGAAGAAATCAATTATATGGTATGGCATTTGCTTTTGCATCTGTTGCAGCAGGATCAAATATAAACCTATTTATTACATCACTTGATTATAGTATTATAGAACTTGCTAAAAATGCCGTATTAGAAGTTAATAAAGGTTATACATATGGATATACTGGTAACCTATATTTCATAGCATTTGCATCATTATTAATGGCTGCTGCACTTGCTATATTAACTGAGTTTATTACTAGAAAGAAACCAGTTAGAATTAATGAAGATGAAGAAGAGATTGATCCAAAATTAGATAAAAAAGCATTAAAGAGAGTAGCTATAGTATTTTTCTCAATGGTAGCTTTATTTACTTATGAGATAATACCAGGACTTCCATTCTCTGGAGTACTTCTTGATAATACTCAAATGTTTTATGTAAATAAGTTATTTGGAGCTAATTCTCCATTTGTTAATGGTATTTTATATATTGTTGTACTTGCTCTTGTTATTTGTGGTATTATATATGCTGCTAGTACAAAGCAAATTCAAAATAATAAATCTGTTATTAAATTATTTACTAATAGTTTAAATGGTATTGGTGAAATATTAATACTTATATTCTTTGCATCACAATTTATATCATTATTTAAGTATTCTAATATTGGAACTGTTGTTACATCAATATTATTTGGATGGATTAGATCATTGAATCTATCACTTGCACTATTAATAGTAATTTCAATACTATTTATTATGATTGCAAATCTATTCTTAACTTCAGTTGCTAATAAGTGGCAATCATTTGCTCCAGCAACTATAAGTTTATTTATGAAATCTAATATTACACCTGAATTTGCAGGAGCAATATATAGATTATCATCTAGTGCTACAAACATGATAACTCCATTGTTCCCTTATTTCTCAGTATTTATGGGATATGTTGGATTATATAATAAGAATGATT
>CAMYZQ010000071.1 GCA_947303895.1 uncultured Bacillota bacterium
CAAAGCTTTCCATAGGTTCTAACCCACCGAAAACAATAGCTTTAGAAATATTATTTTGTAAATATCTTTTTACAAGATTTTCTGTATCAATTGATATTTCCTTAGCGTGGGCTAATGCCCGATTTTGACAAATCTGAGTACCATTTTCCTTATCGCATTTAAATGTACACCAAGGACATATTATAAACATTGAGGGTTTTTGATACTGCAAAAAGTCCTCATCTGTAACTCCTTTAATTATCATTGGCTATCCTCTGTAACATTTCAGTAATTTCATCATCATCAATAGTTAACTTTTTGATTCTGTTGAGTACTGTTTGTTTTTCACCTTTATATTCTTTATGTCCCTTAATGGTACCAGTAATAATATCTCCATGCTTTAAAGTATAAATAGTAGTAGAAATAACATAAACATTATCATCTGTTCCTAATACTCTATAAATGTCATAACCAAAATTATTAGTAAATAATTTTCTAATGTCTTTAATTTCTACTGTTATCTTATCTTTGATATTACCTATAAAAGTTGAAGTACTATTCTTACGTTCCTCTTCTTCTCTCATCTTTTTAAGATAAAGATTTATAGCTGAGCAAGGAATGTTTAAATATCTAGTATCTATTTCATTGGTTGTTCTACCAGTTGTATCAATTAATTTAACTGAAGTCATATAATCACTAGTTGGTTGATTATTAACCCACTCAGTAAAAACATCTAGGTCAGCATCACTAGCACCCATTTTTGAATTATAATTATCCATAATTTTTAAAATTTCTTGTGCTGTATCACCTTTTACATAACCATTATCTCGTATATAACTAAAGGCACAACGCAAAAATTTTTCATAATTTATTTTCATAAATGCTAAATCTCCTATTCTTCTATATTAAATTTAGCCATTCATCCAGCTTTCTACTTCATCAATGGTAGGTCTAATATTAGTTCTAGAATAAATAAGTCTTGCTGGGATAACAAAATCATAATTACACTCATCACAGCATTCACCATCTACCTTTAATGGCCAAGGGTTATTTCCCCAACCATTAAATTCTCTACCACATATACAACATTTTCTAGTTTTATCCATATGATATACTTCCTTTACAATAATATTATAATAAAAAAGAGGTTAATAGTAAACTAACCTCTTTATGTGTTATAGATTATTAACTTAAAATTGAATCATTTAAGTTATACCATTTACGCGCTGTTGCTTCTTTTTTTCTTATTGCTTGATAACTCGAAATAGGCGTATAAAAACCAACTACACGCTGATAAGTATCAGCTACTGGTTTACCACAAATAGGGCATTTTGTAACACCAATAAAGGCATGTTTATCTTCACATACTGAGATTTTAGTAGTAAATGCAAAGTAAATAACTCCTTGACTTGCAACATAATTTAACATATCCCAAGCAGTTTCTTTTGAAGGGAATCTACCTTCTACATTAATATGTGCAATACAACCACCACCACATTTCTTATCAAATAAACTACCTAACTTACACTTTTCCTGGATAGTACACTTTTCCATTAATGGAATCCACTGGTTAGAGTAGATGAAGTACTTATTCTGGTCATAAATAAGATTATCAGCACTACAAATAACACCAGCACAATTTTCTGCTGGAATCATTTCGATATTGAATGAGAATCTTTCTTCATCTGGGAAATTATTTCTATCAAAGAAAGTATCTTTAACTTCATTCATCACATCGAGAATCTGAGTTGTAAATTCTATAGCTTCATCAGAATAGTAGTGATTACCTAATTCATCTACTTTAATAAGACCAAATAAATCCATTACTTCATACATGCCAATACCACCAATAGTACAGAACTGCTTATTGAGTTCTACTGCACCATCTTGATAGTTAGGCAAAAGACCTTTTTCAATATTTCTCTTAATGATTTGTCTCATTGAAGTAAGAGCTTTACAGTCTAGTTCTACTCTTTCCCTGAGGAGTTTAATATACTTATCTTTAGCTCTCTTTAATGGTACTTCATTAGGTTTATTATACTGGAATGCTTCATAAGCAATTCTTACTAAGTTGATAGTACTTACTCTACAAGAACCTACAGATAAAGCTGTACCACCAATAGAGTTAATGAAGGCATCTAACTTCTTAGTATCACTTAAAAGTCTGCAACAATTAGAAAGTACTCCAACATTATCACTTACAAAGAAATTACTATCAGACCACTTAATATTATGGTCAGAACACCATCTAGCAAAATCTTCATCTTGGAACTTTCCATCTTTGTATAAAAGCGAATAAGTAAGAACTGGGAACGTAAACATATTCTCAGACCTAATATCACTTACTACTTCCATGAATACCTTTTGGCATTCTATTAATTCTTCTATCTGGTCAATAGCGAATGTACCATCAGGAAATTCTAACCCACCAAATAAACTTTCAAGATAAGGTCTATCAAAAATAGAAACATTTGTAAATGCACACTGGTCTATGCGCATAAATGGCTGATTTAATCTATAAATAAATTTCTGGAAATTTTGTCTTAAGTATGTATCAGGGTCTCTTAAAAAGTACCCATTTTCGCAGTCATGTTTCCAGAAATAATATGCCCAAATAATAACATTTGGTAAACCAACAGCGCCTGACTGTCTGTTACTTAAAAACGACGTAAATTCTATAACATCATCAAAGTAAGTTGTTAAATGTTTCGGTGCTTGATGATTATAATTATTTAAAAAGAATAATCCTTCAGTAGCTAACCTAGTTAAGTCATTAGCCCAACAATAAGGATAAAAACTAGCACTAGTAGCGTCATTAAGGTAAAATCCTTTTGAATATTCTTGCTCTAACCATGCTTTAGCAGTTTTTAAACCCCATTTCTTCTTAATTTCTAAGAAAATCTTATTTAAACCAAAAAGTTTATCAGAAGCCTTACCTTTTTCTGTCATAAAACTTCTAATATCTCTATGATTAGCATTAGCGTTAGGGTCTACTGTAGTATCTGCTAAAGTATCGTTTTTAATAAAGTTAGACAAAAATTCTGTGTAGTCTAACTGACTTGGGTGAACTCCGTTAATATATTCAAAATCAGACCCATATTTTTCTCTTAATACATTTAATGTTCTTTCAAAATCTGTTAATAATTTTAATTCAATTTCCATACCTAGCACTCCTACATTGCATTAATCAATTTTATTATCTCTTCGAAAAGATATACGTTACCTTTATATTCTACAAAAGGCACTGACTGTATACAATTAGTACTAGCTATTTTCATAACTGTTTCCTCGTCATCAACTAATTCGAAAGGTATTTCTTTTTGTTGTAATTTTTTAACTAATATTTTACACTTTGGACAACCAGTACTATAAACTGTCATATGATTACCTTCCTTATTTATTATTTTCTAAGTCCCTTATAAGAGACTGACAGGCATCGCCGTATGAGAAAAGTCTGCCAGCTTTATCAAAAGTCATATTAGTAGACTTAAGATAAAATCCAGCATAACCTTTTCTCATGTGCGTTGCTATCTTTCTGTCACCTATGTCAGAAATGAAGCCGATAATCATATTTCTATGGTCTCTAACTTCTTCTCTCTGACTACTCATGTTCTTCTACTACTTCTCCCTGTGGTTCTTCAACTACTTCAGGTTGTGGTTCTACTTGTTGCTGAGGAACTCTTTCAATTAACTCAGCTCTAACACTACCATCATCATTATATGATAAAATTAATCTATCACATTTATTAAGTAAAGACAAAACAAAATTAGGTTCTAATAATTTTGTTGTATAAATTGAAAAGATACCATTAGTTACATTATTCACTTACTTCTACCTCTTCTTTCTTCTTACGGCTGCGCTTCTTCTTTGGTTTTTCTTCCTCTTCATTAATAGGCGCAAGGTTTTCATCTACCTTTACAGGTTCTTTACCAGGCTCGATAACCCAAATTTCAGGTGTTTCTTCGGCCACAGGTTCTTTTTCTGTTACAGGTTTTACAGGTTCAACTACCGGTTCTGGTGTAGTTACTGGTGGCTCTCCAACAGCTTCTACAAACTTCAGACGATACTTGTTATTTCCAGCAAGGACTTTATATCTTTCAGGTGATACATCAAACTTAATACCAGGGCCTACAATTTTATTAAATTCCCGGATTTTAATTCTCCTGTCCTTACTAGCAGAAGTTGTTACAACTAACATTATTATTTTCTCCTTTTCTT
>CAMYZQ010000072.1 GCA_947303895.1 uncultured Bacillota bacterium
TCATCACTTCTTTGATTATACCTATTTATAAAAAAAATAAAAGGTTTAACCTTTTATTTTATTACTTCAATTGCCTTTTGTAATTGAGCATCATTTTTCTTATCTAAAGGATTCTTTAGGTAGTCTTCAGTTAAATCTACTTCTATATCAGGAGTAATACCCACTTCATTAATACTATTACCTTTAGATGTTAACCATTCTTCTGTTGTATATTTAATCATACCACCATTAGATAGTTCTTTAGTTAATTGAACAGTTCCTTTACCATATGTAGTTTTACCTACTATAGTAGCACCATATTGTTCTTTTAGTGCTGCAGTCATTATTTCTGATGCAGATGCTGTATTTTCATTAACAAGAACTACTACTTTATAGTTCTTAGTATCATTACTAATAGAATAATACTTCTTAGCTTCAGCTTTTTCACTAACTCTTGTTTGTAATACAACAGTATTAGAATCTAAGAACTCTGATGCCATATATAATACTGTGGATAAATATCCGCCACCATTATCTCTTAGATCTATTATTAGAGATTTCATACCTTGAGCTTCTAATCTACCTAATTCTCTTGTAAACTCTTCGTATGTACTTTCTCCAAACATATCTATAACTATATAACCAACTTTATTATCTAGCATTTCACCACTAACACTCTTTAATGGAACTGTAGACTTTGTTATTTCAAAAGTTAATTCTTCATCATTTCTCTTAACTACAATAGTAGCTTTAGGAGATTTATTACTCTTTAAAGTACTAGCTGCTTTATCCACAGTCATATCTTTAGTAGATTTACCATCTATAGATATAATTATGTCTCCTATTTGAATACCAGCATTCTTAGCAGGAGAATCATCAAATACTTTCTTAACAGTAATACCTTCATCATTTAATTTAAATATTACAGCACCTATACCATAATATGAATCAGATAAACTTTCTTTAAAACTCTTAGCTTCTTCTTTAGTAAAATATGATGTATGTTTATCGCCAATTGAATCAACTAATCCACTAACAGCTCCTTCTATTAATTTATCTTTATCTATATCCTTATAATATTCTTTGTTTAGAATATCAGTTACTTCATCTAAGATACCATACTTACCAGGATAAGTCTTAACTACTCTATCACCAGTATTATAATAAAGATACATACCCATAGCACCTACTAATAAACTAACTAAACATAACATTGCATATTTAGCGGCGCCTAATACTCTGTTATCTTCTTTATTATCCATTTTTTATCACCACATCATAATTATAACATAAAAAAAGACTAGTGATACTAGTCTCTTATTTTTTTAACATTGATTTTACCAACCAAATGTAGTAAATTTATTATTCTTATCTTCTAAATACATATTTAATGCATATTGTTCATATGGCATTAATTTATCTATATTATTAGATACTTCTATCCATTCTAATGTCTTAGCATTATCAGCTTCCATATTCTTTATTTCACCGTCATATTCACATACAAAGAAATATGCATCATATACATCAGTATCTCCATTTAAATTCATTACTTGAATAATTTCAGAAGAAGTAACATTAATATCTAATTCTTCTTTCATTTCTCTTTTAAAAGCATCATATACATTTTCATTAGCTTCTAAATGTCCTGCTGGCATACCAAGCATTCCATATCCATGTTTTTCAGGATTATTTCTTCTTTGTAATAATATTTTACCGTCTTTAATCATTATTAAATGAACAGCACAACATATTTTAAATCTTTCCATATCTATCACCCAAAATAATTATATCACAAAAAAAGAACTATTATCTAGTTCTTTAACATTTCTTTTACTGAAGATTCTCCCTCAATATATTCAGAGATACTTCCATTTTTAATTCTAATAATAGTAGGATCTATAACTCTTAGTTCAGATACTTCTTTAGCTTCTTTATTAGAATCACTATCAACTATATATTTAGAATTCATTTTATTTTTACTATCTACTTTATATATAGTGGTATCTGTATGTTTTCCAGAATAATATGTTAACCAAGTTTCTATAGTTTTATCTGTTTTATTATTCATATCATAAATAACTACTAAATACTCTTCTTCTTTTTGATTAAATGTATTACCTATTAATATAGTAGACTTATCTGTAGTAGCTACAGTAACTTCTTCTTTATCTTTACCAAACTTAATAGTTTTAGTAACAAATATACCTATTAATAAGTATGAAATAACTAATACGATTAATACTCCAAATATTGTTCCTACAAATCTAGTAATAATATTTTCATTATCTTCTACGTAACTATTTCTTAGTTTTCTCTCTTTCTTCATGTTTTTAAGTATTTGTTTTCTGTTGTTCATATCTATCACCTATTTCATTATAACATAATTTTTAAATACTTGCTATGCACTTATGATAAATCCTTTACCCTTTTTAGATTGTGCCCTCAAAGTAAAAACTTTTTCTCTATTTTGTTTCTTCTCTAAAAGAAACGCTGTATCTTTTCCTAAAATAGCTTCAGCAAAATCAATTATATCTTTTTTAACGCATACACCAATAGTATCATCAATACTTTTTACTCTATATACTTCTATATTTGAATCTTCTGATTCTTTTTCTAAATCCTTTGAAATAACAGTACTATATCCGTCAAGAGATCCATCAATCCATTCTAAATCCTGATCTTTTGGACTCAAGTATTTTGGAGCATCTGGTAAAGCACCAATTAGTTTTAAAGGTGGATATCCCCTATCAACTGCTCCAGAATATACTTGATATAATTCTTGAGAATATAACTTAAAGCAGCTACTATATGTACTTAACAATAATAGATTATCTGGAAGTAAAAAATATCCACAGTTTGGAAGATATTCTTCACTATAACTCTTCATAGCTTCTAAGGCTTCTTTTATATATATTCTATTCTCTTGTTCTTTTAATAATTCTTCTTTTTTTGACATGCTTTCCTCCTAATTAATATTCAACCTTATATAAATATAATCCTTCTGGATTAGCTGTTCTAATCTTGGACCTTTTTGATTCTTTAAATCTTTCTTTTATATCATTATCTCTTTTACCTAGACCTATTTCTATTAGATAACCTACCATAGTTCTAACCATATATTTAAGGAAACCATTTCCTTCAAAGAATATAGTAATAGTATCACCATCTTCTTTAATATATGCATCATATATTTCTTTTATGCAATCTTCTTTCTTATCTTCATTAGAACAAAATGCAGAGAAATCATGTTTACCTATAAAATCTTTAATAGTTTTATTCATTTTATCTACATCTAATTTCTTACCTAATTGATAAGATATATTTCTTTCTATAGGATTGTATTCTCCTGTATTTATTTTATACATATATATCTTCTTTTTAACCATATATCTAGCATGAAACCCACTATCTACTTCTTCTACTGAAAATACGTGTATATTGGCCTCTAAAAGGCTATTTAGAGCCCTTTTAAGCTTATATGGAGTAATATCTACATCTATATCACAATGAGCACATTGATCTAATGCATGGACTCCTCTATCAGTTCTTCCTGAAGCAGTTAATTTAGTATCTTTTCCATTATTAATTTGTTTTAAAGCTAGTTCCATTTTACCTTGAATAGTATTATCTAAATGTCTTTGCTTTTGAAACCCATTATAACTTGTTCCATCATAACTAAATCTAATTAAGTATCTCACTTATATCACCCTATTTCTCTATATATAGTCTTAATAAGTTCATTAATAGAATCTACATCATCTATATTAACATTATTATCTCTCATTAATTTAATGAATTCTACTATATTTGGAATTCTAATTCTATTCTTTTTTAATAAACTATATTCTTTATATACTTCTTTTTTATCTCCCTCAAGTAATACTTTAGCATTATCTATTACTATTATATCATCTACATATTCATATACTGAATCTATATCAGATGTAACAAAATAAATAGTCTTATTAAAGAACTTCTTAAGTTTACTTGATAACTTAAATAACTTTTGTTTATTCTCTTCATCAAAGAAACATAAAATATCATCAAATACTATTACTTCAGGATTATATAATAATATGCTTCCTATTAATACTTTATAGTATTCAGATTCACTAATCTCAAATACATCTTTATCTAGTATCTTTTCACTAATACTAAGCATTTTAATTATTTCATTAAATCTATCATCTAATATATCTAATCTATATTTATATTT
>CAMYZQ010000073.1 GCA_947303895.1 uncultured Bacillota bacterium
AATAGAAACTAATACAGTAACTAGTGAAATGATGATTTGGAAATTAGAAGACGAATCATCTTTAGTAGTTGCTACTCAGTATTATCGCAGAATAGCAGAATTAAAAAAGCTTAATGTAAAAGTTATAGAATCTTTTAATGAAGTTGCTAGTCAAGGTTTTATTGAAGATGATAATCTTTATATCATGAAGGTCAAAGATTTTAATGAAAAAGAAGTTAACAAAGAAAATTGTATAATTATTTGTAATTCAACTAAATTAAATTGTATTAAAATACCTAAATTGGAACAATGGCAGTTTGAGGATTATATTTCTGAAAAAGTAAAAGGTTTAAATAGAGATGAAGTTCAGTGGTTATCATCTCAGTATGGTGTTAATTATTTCAGGTTTTTAAATGATATGGAAAAAATATCTATATTCGAGCCAGAAATTCAAGCTTTTATTTATAAACTTTTATTAGATGAAGGTCGGTTTAAAGAAATAACAAGTTTAAATATTTGGGACCTTTCTAATTCTATTCTTAAAAAAGATAAAAATATGGTTAAGAAAGTATTGGAAATTATTCAATATATAGATGTTGAACCTTTAGGGTTATTAACTGTATTATATAATAATTTTAAAAGAGTAATTAATATACAAATGAACCCTGGTTGTACAGCTCAGGATTTAAATATATCTGATAAACAATTTTATGCTATAAAAAAGAATAATTGTGGTTATTATTCAAATAGTAAGTTGGTAGAAATATTTAAATTATTAACAGATTTAGAATATAAATTTAAATTTGATGGTTTACCTCGGAATATGCTTATTGATTATATGATATGTAAAATATTGGGAGAAAATTAGTGATAAGAATTGGTATTAGTACAGACCAGCATTGGAGTCAAAACTCTAGTATTTTAAGAAGTCAAGGTAAGAAGTATTCAGTAAGATTAGAAAATCTTATAAAAAGTGTTAATTGGTTTGAGCAACTTACTGAAATAGAGCACTGTGATATGAGTTTTTATCTTGGTGACTTTTTTGATAGGTCAGATTTAAATGCCCAGGAAATAACGGCATTGAGTGAAATAAAGTGGTTTAATAATAAAAAATATTTTTTAGTTGGTAATCACGAATCTAATGTTCTCAATTTAGATTTTTCATCTACTAAAATATTCGAAAAATTAGATAGTAAAATTATTAGTGAACCTATGAAATTAGAAGCCAATAGTTTGGTAGATATGTACTTTTTACCTTATATGTCTTCTAATAATAAATTATTAAAATTATCAGATTATATACCTAAAGATAATAAAAAGAAAATTATTTTATCACATAATGATATTGCTGGGTTGCAATATGGTAAATTTATATCTACCTCGGGGTTTTTAGTAAATGATATTATGAATGACTGTACGCTATTTATTAATGGGCATTTGCATAATAGTCAGATAATAAATAATAAAATAGTATTGGTTGGTAATTTAACAGGTCAAAATTTTAATGAAGATTCCACAAAATATGAGCATTTAGCTTATATTATGCAAATAGATGATGATGGTAAAATTACTTTAGAACCTTATATAAACCCTTACGCTTTTAATTTCTATAAGATAAAGATTGTCCAAAGGAAAGACATTGAACAGTTAGACAATTTAAAGACAAATTCTGTAGTCTCAGTAACATGTAATAGTAATCTTCTTGTAGATGTTTCAAACATTCTAAAAGAGAAGAGGAACATAGTAGAGTATCGTCTAGTCTCGCTTTATACAGGAACTACAATAGTTGATGATGTGGTTAACTTTAAAGCTGAAGACCACTTACAACAATTTATAGATTATGTTCAAACAAAAATAACCCCATCAGATATACTATCTGAAGAGCTGGTATTATTAAGTAAAGTTTAGAATATACCAATTACATAATTTCTTTTGCATTTTTATTGCTAAATTAAATATAAATTAAGGAGGCATTATTATGTGTGGGTACATTTACAAATTTACTTTTTTACCAACTGGTGATTGGTACATTGGTCAACATAAATATGAAAATAAAGTTGATTTAGATAAATCATATTGGGGTAGTGGTATAAAATGGTCTAAGCTAATTTCTCAATATAATAAGAGTGAATGGCCAAATTTAATTAAAAGAGAAATATTAGAATGGTGTGAGACAAAAGCGCAACTTAACGAAAGAGAAATTTATTGGATTGCGGAATTAGATGCAATAAATAGTGGGCTTAATATTTCTCCTGGTGGAGATGGTGGAAATACATATACTAATTTATCGCAAGAAGAAAAAGAATTGCTCGCTAATAAAAGATCTAATAGTATGAAAATTGCTATTGATATTTATAATTCTGAACATGATATAAAATGAGGTAAATGAGAGTCCGCACCTTGAAGTGAAGAGTCAAAACTTAAAGCTTCAATTTCTGCAAAAAATAGGGGTTATAATTCAAAGTGAAGGCAGTTTACTAAATGTATAATAATTGTTAAACTTGACGGTACACAAGCAAATAAATGTATACCAGAGTCAGAATATCAAAAATATAAAGCTGATGGCTGAGTATCAAAGAAAGATTTAAAAAATATGAATAAAGTACAGAAAAAAGTTGGTGGTTATAATTCTGGTTCAATATGTGTAATTACGCCAGAAGGGCGTAGAAAATATATTAAAAAAGAAGAATTAGATTATTATATTTCAATCGGCTGTATTAAAAAGGAAAAGCGTGATAAACATAATGAAAAAACTATTCAGAATATGAAGCATTCACATAAGAAGATGCAGGATACTTCTAATGTTGGTCTTGGTAATTTAAAGTGATTATATATATTTGATGGTATAAAATATACTGGTGGTAAATTGTTAGCTCATCTCAGATCATTAGGTTATAATATTTCAAGATCTGGTATAGATGGTATAGTAAATAATTCAATAAAGAGTTGCATAAAATTTCCAGATTTAGTTGGGAAAATATCAAAAATAGAAGCAGGTGATTAAAATTAGGATCGTATTTCGTAAAATTCATTTACATAACTTCTTTTCTTTTGTCGATTCAGAGTTAGACCTTAATGATATGGGTTATACTTTAGTATCTGGGAGAAATAATTGTAAATTAGATAATGCTTATTCAAACGGCTCAGGAAAATCATCTATTTTCAATGCCATCTGTTTCGCATTAACTGGAGAAACTTCTCAAGGTGTTTCTAATAATTTAGGTAATATTTTCTCTGACCCTCATGATTGTTGGGTTGAATTAACATTTAACGTTGATAATGATGAGTTTATTATAAAAAGAATAAGTGAACCTAAGTCAGCAATGCAGTTATACATTAACGGTGAAAATAAATCTGGTAAAGGTATTAGAGAATCATCAAAATTACTTTCTACATATCTACCAGATTTGACTTCAATTTTAGTTAATAGTATTATTATTTTGGGTCAGGGACTACCTAATAGGTTTACTAATAATAATCCAGCTCAGAGAAAAGAAATTCTGGAAAAGTTAACTAAGTCCGATTTTATGATTCAGTCGATTAAAGATAAACTGGAATTAAGGCAACAAACTTTAAAAACAAATCTTAGGGTAAGTGAAGATAATTTATTAGCTAATAAATCACAATTAAAAGTTTATCAGAATCAGGCTAAGTCATATGAAAATGATTTAAAAGAGTACGATAAATATGATAATTCAGAATCTAATCTAGAACTTTTAATAAGTAATTTAGAAAAAGAATTAAATAGGATTAATACAGAAGTAGATAATTTAGAAGAAAGTATTAAAAAAGAGACAGCAGCTGTAGATAAATATACTTCTGATAAATTAGAATATAATAATGCTAAATTCAATAACCCCGAACTTACAGAAACAGTAAAACCTTTAGAGGAACTACTTAAAGAAACTAAGAAAAAAGAAGATGATGCTAGAGTTAGTTTGAGAGTTAAAAAGAATGAATTGAAATCACATGAAGTTCTTCTAGAAAATGATATCTGTCCTACGTGTGGTCAAAAAATATCAACAGAATTAAAACTTGATTTATATTCCCTTAAAGAAGAAATAAATACTTTAGATAAACAATGGAAAGATACTGTAGTTATGAGTGAAAGTATTAAAAATCAAATTGAAAGTATTAAAAAAGATAATGAAAAG
>CAMYZQ010000074.1 GCA_947303895.1 uncultured Bacillota bacterium
GTTAGTACTATTCCTGTAACATCAGTTATTTCTTTAAAAGCTTTTGCTTGAGAAATACCATTTTGACCAGTAGTAGCATCTATAACTAGTAATGTTTCTTCCGGAGATCCCTCTTGATGATTATTAATAACTTTTTTGATCTTCTCTAACTCATTCATTAGATTAACTTTATTTTGAAGTCTTCCAGCAGTATCTATTAAAACTAAATCATAATCTTTAGCTCTTTCCATACCACTATAAACAACCGATGCAGGATCTATTCCTTCATCTCCTGATTCAATATCAACCTTTAATCTATTTGCCCATTCAGTTAATTGTTCTACTGCTCCTGCTCTAAAAGTATCAGCAGCTACTAATAATACCTTCTTACCAGCATCTTTTTCTTTTTTAGCAATCTTAGCAATAGTAGTAGTTTTACCTACACCATTAACTCCTACAAATAATATTACAGTAGGTCCACTTTCTCTATAATTAATCTTATTAACTAATACTTCATCATTAACATAAATAATAAATAATTCATCTACGATTAATTCTTTTAAAGTTTCTGGATCTTCTATCTTTTCTTTCTTAGCTCTATCTACTAATCTATCCATAAACTTAATAACAGTATTAACACCAATATCTGCCATTATAAGAATTTCTTCTAATTCTTCAAAATATTCTTGATTAACTTTAGAATATTTCTTATTTAACTTATTTAATTTATCTGAGAAATCTTTTCTAGTTTTTTCTAATCCTTTTTCGTAACTTTCAGTTTCTTTTTTCTCAACTTCATTTACTTTTTTACTAGAAAATTTTTCTTTTATTTTACTGAAAAATCCCATGTTATCACCTAATAAATATTATATCATATAATAAAAAAAACTACATCATATTGATGTAGTTTTACTATTATCTAGATCTTCCTGCATTTTTTGCAGCTAATGCTTCTAATTCGGCTTCTCTTAATTTTCTTATTTCTTCAGTTGAATTATAATCTGCTGGTCTTTCTGAACCTATTATTACATTTTCTTGAGTATAGTTTTGTTTATATATATCCTCTAAATCTTCTATTTTCTCAAAATCAGTTCTTTCTATTCTCTTTTTAGGTTTTTCCTCAACCTTTTCTTCAGATTCTTTTTCGTCTTTCTTTTCAACTGGCTTTGGATTTAATCTTTCTTGTTCTTTTAACTCAGCTTCTCTTTGTTTTTTAATTACTTCAGTCGAATTATAATCTGCTGGTCTTTCTGAACCTATTATTACATTTTGTTCATTATAATTCTTACTAAAGAAATCTCTTAATTTTGCTATCTTGTCAAGTTTAACTTCATCTCTTTTAATTTCAGCTTGAAGTTCTGCCATAGTCTTATAATAATCTAGAATTTGAGATTTATTAACAGTTCTTTCATTCATCATCATTCTAAATTCTTCATCACCAGGATCTAATGCTAATTGTCTAGCATCTTCAACAAACATTACTTCTGTTTCACCTAATGCTTTATATAATGAGCTATAGTATTCACTAGCCATTAAATTTTTTAAATTATTTAAATCACTATAATAATTGAATATAGCATTCTTATCAACTGCTCTTTCATTAAGCATTTGAATAAATTCAGGATCATCAAATGATAAACCTTCTGCAGCGGCATCATCAATAAATGCAATTTCATAATCACCTAGTTTAGATAATATTTGAGTCTTTGCTTTATTAAAGTCATTAATAATTTCTGCTTTTTTCTTATCATATTCAGTAAGTTCAACTGCTTCTGGAGTATCTGTTCCAGTATTTGAACCTCCATTATTTTGCCCACCGTTATTTGAACCACCATTACCTGGTCCTCCATTGTTTGGTCCACCATTGTTCATATTTGGTCTTGTGAAACTAAAGTTTTTACCTAAAGCATTAATTCTTTCTTCTAAGAATTTCATTTGGTTTACTGTTACTCCACCAAATCTTACTTGTTGAAGAATTCTATTACATGCTAATTGATTATTTTTTCTTAAACTAACCATTTGCATAGCAAGCTCTTCAAATTTTTCTTTATTAAAATTAGGATCTTTAATAGCAAAATCATGTAGTTCACCCATTAGAGTAACATCTCTCATAATTTCTGCCAATTTATGAGGATCTTCTTTTAATTCATCTTCAATAGACTCACCAGTAAAATCTTTTAATACACCCATCATGTATTCATTTGGTTCAATCTTCTTAACTAGTTTTGAAATAACTGTAAGATCATCTAATGTCTTACCATTATAACGAGCGCTTAATTTTTCTATTTCTTCTTTTTCTTTTGTTTCTTCCTTTTCAGAAGGTTTAAACTTTTCGCTCTTAGTAAAATTATATTTTAAACCTTTTCTAATTCTTTCATATAGATCTAATGCTGTAGTTTTTATTTTCTTAGTAGTTCTTACTATTCTTCTTCTAGATTCTACATAATCTTTTCCAGAAAAATCTATAGTTGTAGTGTTTGATTTAGTATCATCATTTGTAGTAGGAGCCACACCATCTTTCTTTTCTTCTTCTTTAGCAGCCTTTTCAGCAGCTTCTTTTGCTAATTTTTGTTCTTCTTCCTCAGTATATCCACTATCTTTAATCTTAGATATATCATGTGTTTCATTATCTTTTACTTTATTAATATCTTCAACACTTATATATATTGGATCTCCAAATGGACCAACATATCTTTGATTAGTAATACCATACTTTGGATGAATACTAAAATGTGGAGGTAAAACTAATTTATTCATATCAACAGAAGCATAAAAACTCTCCACATTCTTTGGATTTTGTAATTTACTATCTAATTCTATATTTGTACTAGGATTTAATTTTTGTATTTCCCTAATTAAGTCAACATAATCTTTTACAGTTGCCATAGACACACACCTCTATTCTTATATATATTCTATCATATAATCATAAAAAAACACAAAAAAAGATGTCTTATTTGACATCTTTTTTATTATCTACAAACCCCATTTTTTAATATTTTGATATTCTTTTTATCTTGTCTTTCAAGAATATCTATTAATTCATTCTTTTTTAATTTACTTTCTTTATATTTAGAAAGTTCTTCTTCAGTCATTTCATTTTTATGACTCTTAGATAATTTTCTAAGTTCATTAATAGTTAAAATGCTAATTCTAGTTTCTTTAGATGTATCAGTAGTTCTATCTATTAACATATCTTCATGAACTATACCATTATATCTTTTAACTAATGTTTTTTGTTTGTTAATATAGTCTTTATAAGCTCTCATGAACTTATTAATACCTTCTTTATTAACACATCTTTCACTTAACATTTGTCCATATTCACTATCATCTATAGTAATACTTTCTGCGATAGCGTCTTCAACAAACATTCTTTCATATTCGTCTAAACTTACAAATAATAATAATATATTATTTTGATTTAATTTACATTCAGACATAGTAGAAACTCTATAGTAATTTAAGATTTGTTCTTTATTAACACATCTTTCATTTAACATTTGAATAAATTCACTATCTTCTGGATATAAGCATTCAGCAGTAGCATCATCAACAAACATCTTTTCAAATTCACCTAATTTACTGTATTCAGTCATACAAGTTAATTTATGTGTTTTATAGAAAAGATCTTTTTGTTTTTCTTCTTCAGTTAATGGCTTAACAGTTGGTTTAACTGGAGGCTTAACTGGAGGTTTTACTGGAGGCTTAGGTTGAGTTTGAGGTTTACCTGGTTTTTGAGTAGTAGCAGGTTTAACTTTCTCACTCTTTTCAAATGTATATTTTAATACATTTTTAGCTCCATTAAATAATCCTTTAATCTTAGCAGATAATGGTTTATTATTCATCTTTCTACCGTTATTAGCCGTTTTTTTCTTAGTATTAACTAAAGAATCCTTAACTTTAACTCTTAAAGATCTTTTTACTATTCCCTTAGGACCTGGTCCTACAATAGTAGCCTTTTCACTCTTTTCAAATGTATATTTAACATTCTTTTTAATTGTTTCAAATAATGCATTTACTTTACTTCCAAGAGTTTCAGTTTTTTTAACTTT
>CAMYZQ010000075.1 GCA_947303895.1 uncultured Bacillota bacterium
AGTCTATCTCTATAACAAGTATCATTCTTAAATTCACAGTAATTAGTATCAACTTTTTCATCTAAAATCTTACATACTTCATCATAAACATAAGAATATCTCTTTTGTTTATCTTTTATATTAATACCCTTTTCTATTATATGTAATTCTCTATTTAATTTATTATCTAAGAATGAATTAATAGAAATAGTATAGTTATGTTTATCACAGTATCTAACTATTTGTTTTAACATTCTAAATATTTTCTTTTTATTATTTTCTGTAACAAATATTTCTAAGTTATTATCTATTACTTCATATATATATTTATTCTCATATAATTTCATTAATGTTTCTTCTTTAGTTTTAAAGAAAGATTGTTTAATCCACCATTTTTGTCTTAGATTAAAATTATATTTTAATAGAGGTATATCATTTACTTTAAAATATAGTTTTTCATCTCTTAACATAGGGCAAGCATATAATTTACATGAAATAGATTTTATTTTACATGTACCCTTATCTAAATTAGGGCAAAGTCCTCCTCTTGCATCAGAGTAACAACAACCCATTTTATGCTTTGGATCTTTAACTCTAAAGTATTTACATACATCATCTTTAAAATCACAATAGTTACATCCAATATATTTACTATCTAGAAAATCACATACAGTATCATAAATATATTCATATCTTTTAACTATAGATTTATAAGAAGATGCTTTTTCAAGTTGTTTCTTTTCTTCTTTTGTTAGTTTCATAATTTAACCTCTAATAATATTTTATCATAAAAAAAGAGAAGTATTACTTCTCTTTTGGTATTAATTTATCTTTTCCGCCCATATATGGTCTTAGAACTTCTGGAATTAATACTGTTCCATCTTCCTGTAAATTATTTTCTAAGAAAGCAATTAACATTCTTGGTGGAGCAATAACAGTATTATTTAAAGTATGAGCAAATTCTTTTGAACCATCTTCTTTCTTATATCTAATACCAAGTCTTCTAGCTTGAGCATCAGTTAAGTTAGAACATGAACATACTTCAAAGTATTTTCCTTGTCTTGGACTCCATGCTTCTATATCACATGATCTATATTTAAGATCTGCTAAGTCTCCAGAACAACATACAAGTTTTCTTACAGGAATATCTAATGTTCTAAATAATTCAACACTATAATTCCACATCTTGTCATACCATTCTTCTGAGTCTTCAGGTTTACAAATAACAATCATTTCTTGTTTTTCAAATTGATGTATTCTATAAACTCCTCTTTCTTCAATACCATGTGCGCCTACTTCTTTTCTAAAGCATGGTGAATATGAAGTCATAGTTATAGGTAATTCTTTTTCATTTAATATTTGGTCTTTAAACTTAGCAATCATTGAGTGTTCTGAAGTACCAATTAAATATAAATCTTCACCTTCAATTTTATACATCATATTTTCTTTTTCTGCAAAAGACATAACTCCGTCTACTGCATCAGAGTGAATCATGAATGGTGGAATACAATAAGTAAATCCTTTATCAATCATAAAGTCTCTTGCGTATGCTAATACTGCAGAATGAAGTCTTGCAATATCACCCATTAAGTAATAGAAACCATTACCAGATACTCTACCAGCAGCATCTTTATCTAATCCATCAAATGAAGCCATAATATCTGAATGATATGGTATTTCAAATGAAGGAACTTTAGCTTCTCCAAATGTCTTTTCTTCAACATTTTCTGCATCAGTTCTACCTATTGGAACATCATCAGCAATAATGTTTGGAATAATCATCATTTTTTCTTTAATTTGTTTAGTTAAAGCTTCTTGTTCTTCTTCTAATGCGGAAATTTCAGATCCATCATTAGCAATTTGCGCTTTAATCTTTTCAGCTTCATCTCTTTGACCAGCTTGCATTAATTTACCAATTTCTGCACTTAGTTTATTTTTTTCAGCTTTTAGATTATCAGCTTTAGTTTGAACTTCTCTTACTTTAATATCTAATTCATAAACTTCATCTACTAAAGGTAATTTTTCATCTTGAAATTTCTTTTTAATATTTTCTTTTACTAGATCTCTATTTTCTCTTATTAATTTAATATCTATCATTTTAATCCTCCTCTATTAATTCAAATCTGTATTTTTGTTTTACATCTGGGTATTTATCATGATCCATTTCTGATAGAAACATATCCACTGGTCTAGCATATATTCCATCATTATGACTACTTGGATAATCATCTTTTACTTCCGAGGAATCACAATAATACACTACTAATTTTTCTTTTGTCTCAGTATGAGTAGCTATTCCTATAATAGTAGCTTTAAACCCTTTAAAATGTCTATATACTTGTCCTTCTTTTATCTCTCTATCCATATAAGCCTCCTAACAAACAAAAAAAGAATGGTATAAGGAGTCATAAAGACGGTACCATCCTTTGTTTAACTTAATTAATATAACGGTATTCCCGGTTGTTATTACAACACTCTTAAGTAGATTCATATAATTAACTGTTTCTTTTTCACCAACCAAGAACTCTCTAATTAGTATCATTATATTACTAGTCTTATTTCATCGCTTTAAAGGTATATTATACCTTTTCTATAATAATGTCAATTACTTAAATAAAATATAACAAGCAAATAAAACAATAACAGCTAATAAAAAGAATGCTAAAATGAATGTTGAAATTTGAGATTCAGTCCATCTTTTTGAAGTTGTAGTAGTTGTCTTAGCAGTTGCCTTCTTAGTTGTAGTCTTCTTAGCTACAGGTTTTTTAGCAGTTGTTTTCTTTGTAGTTTTTTTAGTAGTTGCCATATACTCCGCCCCTTTCTTATTTATCCTTTATTTAATTTTAACATATTTTTACAATAAAAAAAAGTGTAAAATCATATTTTACACTTCTTTATAATCACAACCTGAACATTTAACTATGTTATCTTTTTCTACTAACATACTATTACATTCAGGACAGTTTCTTCCAACTGGTTTATCCCAGTATGCTTCTTTACATTTTGGGAAGTTATCACATCCGTAGAAGATTTTTCCAGTTCTAGTTTTTCTTTCTACTATGTTTCCACCACATTTAACGCAAGTTGAAACAATAACTTTTTCTTTAACTTCTTTTTTAATATATCTACATTCTGGATAACCAGCACATGAAATAAATTCACCAAATTTACCTTTTCTAACTACTAGATCTTTTCCACATTCAGGACATTTTTCTCCAGTTTTTTCAGGTTCTTTCTTTTCCATTTTATCAAATGCTTCTTCTACCATAGGTTCAAACTCCTTATAAAATTCTTTTAATAATTCATTCCATATTATTTTACCATCTGCTATTTCATCTAAATCAGTTTCCATTTGAGCAGTATATTTAACATTAATTAAATTACTAAAGAATTCTTGTAATTTATTATTAGTTTCAATTCCAATTTCAGTTGGATGAAATTTCTTTTCTATTAATTTAGCATATCCTCTTTGAGTTAAAGTACTCATAGTTTGAGCATATGTAGATGGTCTACCTATTCCAAGATCTTCCATCTCTTTAATTAATTTAGCTTCTGTATATCTTGCTGGTGGTTCTGTAAAGTGTTGTTTTAAATCTAATTTATCAGTAACTAATACACTTGATTTATATGATTTAAAGTCTGGAAGCTTTTCTTCTTTTTCTTCATCATTATATACTTTCATATAACCATCAAATACAGTTACTGTTCCACTTGCTTTAAACTTATAATCATTATTATTAAGTATTAAAGTAGTTACTTTTTGTTTAGCTTCTTTCA
>CAMYZQ010000076.1 GCA_947303895.1 uncultured Bacillota bacterium
CAGAAGATTTATCTAACTGGTATATAAGAAGAAATAGAGATAGATTCTGGGGATCTGCAATAGATAATTCTAAAAAAGCAGTATATATAACTACATTTGAAGTTTTAACTGGCTTATGTAAATTAATTGCTCCAATAGCATCATTTACTGCTGAAGAATTATATAGTAACCTTGGATTTACTACTTCAGTTCATTTAGAAGACTTCCCAGTATGCGATGAAACATTAATTAACGCTGAAATAGAAGAAAAAATGGACTTAGTAAGGGATTTAATCAGTCTTGGTAGAAATGCCCGTGAAGAGGTTAAAATTAAGGTTAGACAACCTATTAGTAAAATAGTTCTTGATGGTAATAAAGAAGAAATTCTAGGAGACTTAAAAGAACTTATTAGAGAAGAATTAAATGTTAAAGAAATTGAGTTTACTAAAGAACTTGATAAATATATGACATTTGAAATTAAACCTAACTTTAAAGTATGTGGTAAAGAATTTGGACCATCTATTAAAGAATTACAAGAAAAATTATCTAATCTATCAGATGATGATAAGAGTAAAGTAGTAAATAAAGAAACTATAACTCTAAATATTGCAGGAGAAGATAAAGAAATAACTCCTGAAATGGTAGATATAAGAATAAATGCTAAAGAAGGATTTGATGCAGCATTTATGAATAATAACTTCGTTATAATTGATACAGTTCTTACTGATGAATTAATTAACGAAGGAATTGTTAGGGAATTAATCTCTAAAGTACAAAATCTTAGAAAAGAAAAAGATTTCAATGTAGTAGATAGAATTAAATTAATCTATTCTGGCGATATAGCTTATATAATTGATAATTATAAAGAAATAATTATGAAAGAAACATTAGCTAATGAAATAGAAGTTAATGATAAGTTAACTAAAGAATATGATTTAAATGGTAAGATCGTTAAATTAGATGTTAAAAAGATTGATTTTTAATAAATAATAATATATAATCTTACTTGCTGGAGAAAAATTATGAATATAAGTTTAATAAAATTATTTTCAGGTGTGACTGATAGAATTGATATTAATGAAGAAATAACTATTCCAGAAGAATATTATACATATGATATTAAATCTATAAGCCCAGTTAAATTAGATGGTTATTTATATTTAGATGAATTAGATAATTTATCTATTAATCTAAATGTTAAATGTGATTTGACTCTAAAATCATCAATATCATTAAAAGATGTAGATTTTCCAATAAATATTAATATTGATGAATTAGACTTTGATGATGAAAATAAAAAAATAACTAATTCTATTGATTTAATTCCAATTATATGGCAAAATATATTGATAGAGATCCCAATTAGGGTGACAGATTCATCAAATGATGAAGATATTTCTGATAAATATATTAAAAAAGAAGAAATTGATGAAAGATTATCTAAGTTAAAAGATTTCTTAGATGAATAAGGAAGGAGTGATATTATGGCAGTTCCATTTAGAAAAGTATCTAAAACTAGTGGAAGAATGAGAAGAACTCATTATAAATTAGAAGCTACAAGTACAGTTAAATGTCCAAATTGTGGTGCAGCTATTAAAGCTCATAGAGCATGTAAAGAATGTGGATATTATAACGGTAAAGAAGTTGTTAAAAAGAGTGAAAAAGAGACTAAGTAATTAGGTCTCTTTTTTTGACAAATAAAGAAAAATAGGTATAATATATTCATTCAAAAGAGGGGTTATTATGAGTATTATTTTAACTAAACCAGAATATATATGTCGAAAAAGAAATGCTTTATTTGTATGTTCACGTGAAAAAATAGATGATTATAAATCATGTTTAGGTAATAAATGTAAAAGATGTAAAGGCTCATGTTGTAAAAGATATCCTTGTACATTATCTCCAAGAGAATTACTTATTAAAGATTTAGAATATATGAAGAATATATTAAATACAGGTGTATTAGCTATTGCTCCCGTTGTAGCACCAGGATTTTATAGTAAGGAACCTGAATACTATGTAATAAGACCTAGATCTATTACTGATCCTGATACTATTGTTGTTGGATATCCGCGTGAATATCCAAATCCTTGTATATTATTAGGTAAAAATGGGTGTGTATTAGATCCATTATATAGACCAACAACTGGTTTATTATTTGTGCCACCAAAAAATCCTAAGAAGAAATGTACACAATACTATGATGAAGAAATGATGTATAAAGACTGGGCACCTCATCAAGAAGTTGTAAAAGAATTAATGGAAATATATAAAGATGTAAGAATACCAAAACCTGAAGCTAATGAAGAAACAGCTAAAATATATAGTTTAGCTCTTAGAGGAGAGTGTCAAAAAGAAACAAAATAATTGTTTCTTTTTTTCTATTTATAGTATAATATACTTAGTAGGAATGGTGATTATATGAAAAAAATAGTCGAAAAAGAAGACGAAGTAAGATTTTATGGAGTCAAAGTATTAAAAGTACTATTATTTTTATTAGTTATAGTAGCTATATATGCTATTTTACTTATTAATAAACAATTAAAATTAACTAAGATGATATGGACTTTATTATCTGTTATATCTCCACTTTTCTTTGGAGTTATAATTGCTTATTTACTTAATCCATTAATTACTAGAATGTCTAAAGGTAAACTAAATAGATTTATATGTACAAGTATAGTTTATATAGTAATAATTGCATTAATATATTTATCTTGTTCTTATTTATTCCCATCACTTGGAAAAGAAATATCAGAATTATTTAAATATATACCTAGTGTACTAAATAAAGTATCAGATTTTATATCATCATTATTTAATAAATTAAATTTAAGTGAAAATGTTTCTAATTCTATTATTAAGTCAATTAAAACATCTTCAACTAATTATATGTATAAAATAACAACAACTATTCCTGATCATGCAATTACATTTGCTACATCTACAATAACTAAACTAGGAACTATTGCTATTAGTTTAATTATAAGTTTCTATTTATTAATAGATTTTGATAGAGCTAGAGATAATATTTATATATTTGTTCCAAGAAAGTATAGAGGAGGAGTTCATAAACTTCTTAGCACTGTATCAGAGCAATTATTCTCATTTGTTAAAGGAACAGGTTTAATAGCAATACTAGTATTTATAGTATCTTGTATAGCATTTATGGTTTCTGGTTTAAAAGGAGCTGTATTCTTTGCTTTATGGAATGCTATAACTAATATTATTCCATATATTGGACCATGGATTGGTGGTGTTCCAATCGTTGTATTTGCATTCTCAACTGACTTTAGATTAGGTATTATAGTACTTGTAATAGTAATTATTATTCAAATACTTGAAAGTTATATACTTCATCCAATAGTTATGAGTAAGACTATGAAACTTCATCCAGTAACAATAATAATTAGTTTATTGATATTTGAACACTTCTTTGGTATAATAGGTATGCTTTTAGCAACACCTATAACTGCAATTTTAAAAACAATTGTTATTTATATTAATGATAAATATAAATTAACAGATAGATTTATAAAATAATATAATAGAAAAGTAATTAATAATTAATTTATAGAGAGTTAACGGTTGGTGTAAGTTAATAATTAGTATTAATGAAAGCTACTATTATTTATGCATGAAAACATGCCGGGTATCCGTTATAA
>CAMYZQ010000077.1 GCA_947303895.1 uncultured Bacillota bacterium
ATGACATTTTAAGACCTAGAGAAACAGATAATTTTGATACTGTAACTAATGGTTACGGTGGTTATAGAGGTATTAATAAAGGCAGAAATTCCGGTGACCGTTTAACTGACTTTGCTAATTCTGATTATAAACAAATTACCCCAGAAGAAGCAATGAAGAGATATAAAGCTGGTACAAGTAGAAATCTTTATGCAGTTCTTGGTGGTAAGTTAGTTAATGCCTATTGGATAGATAAAGATGGTTCTAAGATTAGACAGTACGATTATAAAGCTGAAAGAGACTGGACCACTGGTAGTGAACCTTTCCAAAAGGAAAATGGTAAAATTGGTAGAAATTCTACTGATTTAACTCCAAAAGAAATTTATAATAATGCTTCAGCTATTTATGAAGTAAATGAAGTTGATTTGGACCCTCAACTTATTATTGATAGAAGAGTAAATCCTGAATCTAAATATAGTACCACAAATACCAATGCCAGAACTTTAGCTAGTACTTCTTCTAAGCCTCAGCGGGTAAAAGCTAAAGGTGAGTTAGTTGAACCAGGTTTAGTTAGAGATAATTGGTTTAGTTGGACTCCTAAAAATGCTGATGAGTGGTATGCTACGTATAAACAATATGATAAAAGTTCTACAAATGCTAAAAGAGCTTATGGGAATTATATTTTAGCTAAAACAGGTGAATATTCTTGGTTAGACTATGATATGGCAAATAAAATGAAGGATGCTAAGGCAAAATTAAGATATTGGGATGCTGCTGTAGCTTTAAGGGCACCTATTAATCGGGCTAAAAGTGCTTTAAATAGTTTAAGCAATCTTGAAAGAGAAAGAGATTATACTATGAACAGAAAAGCTGATTTTACCAGCCCATCTGAAAGACAAAGTAGAGAATCTAGTATCCAATCTAACATTCAGTATTATAAGAGAAAATTGCTTAGTTACTTGAGAGATTTAGAAGATGCTGAATTAAGATTGGATGACCTTGATGCCCGGGATGCAGCACAGATTAAAGAATATGATGACAAGATTAATGATATTGTAGCTAAGATTACATCTATTAAACAGCAAGTAGATGATATGAAGGCTGGTAAAACAGGTATATTTGATGATACCGTATATTCAAAAATTGTCCCTGAAGGTTTAGATTTAAGCAGACTTACTGAAAGATGTCTTAATAAAATAACTTCATTAAAGAAGTTACGTGAAGAAAAATCATTAGCAGAAGTTACTGATGAGGCTATGGGTATTGAACATGAAGACCCATTAGATAAAGAAGAAGAATAGTTTACTTAAGCTAAATTATTATATATAATTATTATATAAAGGATAGGATATTATATGGATAAAATTGAAGCTTTAGCTGAGTATTTCGGAATTGATGTTGATGATATTGTAGATGAAGGTGATGACTATTTTGATACACCAGAAGGTGAATTTAGAGTTTTCACTGAAGAAGAAGCAGATGAAGTAGCCGTAGAAGAAATTAAAAATATTTTTGATGACCTTGGCTTAGATTCATTTAGTTCTGATTTTCAGAATTGGGTACTCAATAATGCACTAGATGAAGATGAAGTAAATAATTTTATCGATACTGAAGTTGATTATTTTGAAAATGAAGAAGAAGATGAAGATTTACTTTCTTATTTACATAGTCTCGATACATTAGAAGATAAAATTGGATATATAAAAGATTTATACGGAGATAGCGAGGAGTTTAATAACTGGGCTTCAGATAAAATCAACATTGATGTAGTTGCTGAAGAGGTATTAAATCAAGATGGTAGAGGACCTACTCTTGCAGCTTATGATGGAGAAGAAGTAGAATTACCAGGTGATTATTTCCGGTATAGAATGAATTAGTGAGAGGTTAGAATATGATTATTAATGATATTAATGTTACACCTATTTTATTGGGTATCTTAGAAGTAGTATTAGCTGTTGTTTTAACTTTAATTACTACTAAGGTTATTCCTTGAGTTCATTCAAAGTTCGACCAAGAACAATTAGAATTTATTAAGGAAATTGTTAGAATTGCAGTTAAGGCTGCTGAACAGTTATTCGACAAAGTACAGGGTGCAGAAAAGTTAGAATATGCTAAACAGTTTGTAATTAATGCCCTTGCTGAAAAGGGTATTGTAATTGAAGAAGAATTATTAAGAACCTATATTGAAGCCGCAGTATTAGAATTACATAAAGCATTGGAGGTATAATTATGGATAATCTTAAAAAGATAGAAGCCTTCTTAGATATGCCTTCAGATGATGATATGGTTTATGGCGAAGCATTAACTGAAGATTTTGAAGAAAATGATTTACCAGCAGAAATTAGAATACCTGCTTCAGAATATCCTGAATATGATGAATATTATGATGATGAAGATGGTGAATTATATACCGAATTAAATATCTATATTGAAGATAATTATGGTGTTACTCCTGTTGATTTTCATTGGGTAATTACTCCAGATGAAATTATTATCAGTGATATTACTTGGTCTGATGAAGAAGATATTGAGCCAGAAGTAGAAGAACCAGAAGTTGATTTTCCTGAAGATGATGTCATGGAAGATTTAAACGAAGCTAAGTTAAGAAAGAATGACTTAACAGATGAAAATTTAGCTAACTTCGAAATGGAACTTCAAGAAATTAAAGATAATCTTGCTGATTTTGGTCCAGAAGGTTTATATGCAGTACCTTATGAATCATTTAAGAGAGAATTCCCTATTTTCACCGAGAAAGTTATTGAATCATTCTTAGATGAAATGGGCGATGATGGTGAAGGTGACTGGCAGGAAGGCGAATTAATTTGGGAAAATGATTGGCCTTGTTTAATTGAGGGCGCTGAAAAGTTACTTAACGGTAAAGGTTTCCAGTGGGAAAAATTATATACTAAGTATTATAAGCCTGATAATGGCCCAGTTGAAGTAAATGATGTCGATGATTACGATGATGATTATGATGGCGACATGTATGAAGAACCATTAAATGAGAGTAGGTTAAACGAAAAATTACCGTCTGAACTAATTACTGCTATTAAAAAAGTTGGTGGTTTTGAAAAAGACTATCATTTACTTGGTCTCGATATTGAAGATGCGGAAGCAAAAATTATTACCCCAGAAAAAGCTAAAGAGCTTAAAAAAGATATTATTGATAATGAATTTGTTTGTGTTATTTATAATGGTGATGCTTACTTCCCATTTACACATAAAATAACACCAACGTTTCCTAAAAAACCTGATGGAGTATCATTAAATAAATTATTAAATGATGGTACTATATACTATATTAAAGACAGACCAAGAAAGCACTGGAAGAATAGATATAGAACTTATGGCGATGAAACAAATTCACACGAATTAACTCCTGATGAGAAGCGCGCTTCATTTGAAAAATCTAGATGGAGAGAATTTAACTATAGAAATGATGAATTCAAGAATAGATTAGCTCAAGTTAATAAAATGAGAGATGATGTATTTAATCATGTTCGTGGTATGTATGAATCATTAAATGAATCATCTAGTAGAAAAGATAATATAGACATTATTGAAAA
>CAMYZQ010000078.1 GCA_947303895.1 uncultured Bacillota bacterium
TATGGTGTCCTTCTTCATCAAATTCAACACCATATCTTTTAGTAATAGCAGATAAACCATGTCTTGCTTCTGCTCTATCCATTGTTCTTGATAATTCTAATGTATCTATTACTGGGTTAGTAAATTCACCCATATTATATTTCTTAAATGCCATTTGAATAAATGAAGTATCGAACTTAGCATTATGAGCAACCATAGGAGCATTACCTGTCCACTCCATAAACTTCTTAACAGCTTCTTCTTCGTTTGCTTTGCCTTCTAACATTTCATCAGTTATGTTAGTTAAATCTATAATCTTTTGAGGAAGTTTTCTTCCAGGGTTAACTAATTCATCATAAGTTTCTAGTATTACACCATCTTTAATCTTAGCGGCACCTATTTCAATAATAGAGTCTTTTCCACCAGCATTAAATCCAGTTGTTTCTAAGTCGAATACAACAAATGTAGTGCCTTCTAATGGTTCATCTGAAGGTCTAACAACAATATCAACATTATCATCAACCATTACAAGTTCACAACCATATATAACCTTAAATGGTTCTTCACCTTCAGCTAAATCTTTATTCATACCTCTAACTAAGTTAAATGCATTAGGGAATGCTTGTACACCATCATGATCAGTTAAAGCTATTCCTCTATGTCCCCATTTCTTAGCTTGTTTAATTATATCTTCAATTGATGATACTCCATCCATTTGAGACATAATTGAGTGAGTATGTAATTCTACTCTTTTTTCTTCAGCATCATCTGTTATAGATATATCTTTTGATGGTATATCCATTAAGTTATATGCACTTAAAACATAATCTCTTGAATATTCATCGTATTTAACATTACCAGACAATCTATACCATTTACCTTCTTTAATCTTTGATGCAGCTTCATCAAAGTCTTCTTTATTCTTAAAGAATATTTTTGAATATAAACTATCAGTATAATCAGTTAGTTTTAAAGTAATAATTTTAAAAGCAGTTTTAGGAGATTCAAATAGATCTACTCCAAATACTTTAGCTTCTACTATTACATTTTCTTTATCTGAATATAAATCTTTTAAAGCAGTTATTTCACCAGTAATATATTTACCAAGAATTGCTCCTGTTTCTTTATCAATTTTAGCACCAGGTAAAGGTCCTTGTTTCTTTTCTTTCTTTACTTCTTCTTTTTTAACAGGTATCTTTCCTTCATAAATAATATCTGCTTTATCAAGTGTTAACTTATTATTTAAATAAGTATCTAGTTTTATATTAAAACCTATTTGTCTATATTTATCTTCTATTTCAGTTAATTTATTTTTAATAGTATTTTCTTGTGATTTATTATCTACTTCTATAAATAAACCATCTGTAGTAGAACTAATTTTCTTATCTATAAATAATTGAAGTATTGCTTTACTAAGTCCTATATTACTAATTACATATGTATAGTATTCTCCTATTAATAAATCATTTTCTTTTTCAGGAACTATAGTATAAGTAACTGTTTTTAAATCAGGAAATCCTTTAGAAATATTCTTATCTATTTGTTCTAATACTTCTACTGGAATATAATCTTTAGTAGCTATAATAAAATTCCAATTTAATTTATCTTTTGAAGACTTAATCTTCAAAATTTTTGCATCCAAAAAATGATCATAATATTTTTGATCCAAGTTAACTTTTTCTAAAAATAATTTAATCTTGTTATCCATATATCATCATTCTTTCACTATTTTTTATTATATCAATTATTCTATAAATATTAAACAAAAAAAGAGGAAAAATAATTAATTTTCCTCTTTATTCTCTTCTTTTTTTTCTTCTTTTACTTCTTCTGTTTTACCATCATCTTTTTTTGATAAATACATTTTAGCAAGAACTATTAATCCTACTGAAACAATTATCATAATTATACCAATAACTGGTCTATATACTAACCATGCAATTCCAATTACAATTAATGAAATAGCAAATCCTACAGAAGCAGATACAACTCCTAGAGCTCCATTAAATATTTTACCTAGGAATGGAACATATCCAATTAATGTAGTTAATGGACTAAGTAACATTGATGTTCCCATACATACTAGAATTACACCAAATAATCTTGAAATCCATTTCCATAATTTATTTCCAGATTCAATATTATTAATTAACTCTGCTCCAGTTTTTTCACCTTTTTCTAATTTTAAAATTGATGAATTTTTCTTAGTAGTATAAGCTCCAATTCTAGATCCTGTTTGTTTACCTAAAACTGAAACTGTATCATAATCTCCATATTTAAATGAGATTCTTGTATCTCCAATAACTGGATTATTTAAATCAGCTGAGTTAGTAATATATTTACCAACAACTGAATATCCTTCAGGAAGTCCTACTCCTGGTTCTAATGTAGTTAATTCTTCTGTTGCAGATAATTTAGATAGGAATCCATCTGATAAACTAAATGCTCCTAAAGCTAAACTAGTTACTCTATATGGTTTATTTAATTTATATTTTAAACCATCATTTTTGTTTTCATGTCCGGATGCTTGTTTAAAGTTTGCAGATTCATTATTTTTTTCTGACCATTCTTTTGAATAAGTATAAGTAGTTTCGTCATCATTAGTTTCTGATGTTTCTACCCATTGATATACTTCTACATATCTTTCTAATATTGGTGTTAAAACACTAATACCAAAAGTTTCATCTGTTAGATAAGTATTACCAAAATCTAATGTACCATAAGTAGCTATAAGTTTTCCTTCATTTTCTTTAACTACTTCTGAAGAGGAAACATCTTTAAAGTTTTCTCTCATTTCTTTAACGTCTTTAATGTTAATAACGTTTTTCTTTTCATTATTCCATAGTATTCCACATCCAAGAATAATGATAATAATTCCTATTGGAATTGATGCAAAAGAATTTCCAAGTTTACCAAAGAAACCTTGCTTCTTATTTTTGACAGTATATGTATCTGCCATAATTATCACCTCATTTTAAATATAACATTTATTGTCGTAAAATAAAAGAAGAATTTGTAAATTTACATTACAAGTTCTTCATATTCTTCTTCTGAAATAATTTTAATACCTAGTTCTTTAGCTTTATCATATTTTGAACCTGGGTTTTCACCAAGTAAAACATAGTCTGTTTTTTTAGTAACTGACTCAGTTACTTTAGCTCCTAAGTTTTCTAATATTTCTTTATAGTAATCTCTTGGCTTAGATAATGTACCAGTTATAACAAATGTTTTTCCAGATACATTTGAATCAGTATTTATCTCTTTACCAAGATATTTAGTATTAATACCAAGTTCTTTTAATGAGTTAATTGTAGAAATATTCTTTTCATCACTAAAGTAATCTACGATACTCTTAGCAATTATATCTCCTACATCATTAATGTCTTTTAGTTCATCATAAGATGCAGTTTGTAAACTATCAAGATCTTTATAATGCATTGCTAATATCTTAGCAGTCTTTTTACCAACATATCTAATACCTAGTGCAAATAATA
>CAMYZQ010000079.1 GCA_947303895.1 uncultured Bacillota bacterium
GAATGTAAACTAAATATTGACTATAATTATATAACTGCTATAATATTAATGCTTTAAGGAGAATAAACATGAAGATTTTTACAGAAAATAGTGTATATGTACAAATGAGTGATATAAATTATTTAGTTAATGACAGATCAATTGTTTTACCACAATTTATTACTAGGGAGTTATATGGATGGTCTTTCAAACTAAGATTAATAGATAGATTTGACGAAAATAGATTTGTTAGATTTATAGATTCTAGGTCAAGGGAATGGTTTTTAGATGATGATTTAATTCTAGATTATAATGATGTAGTAGGTCTCGATGAACAAGGTGTACAAGAACTTATAGATAAACTATATGGAAATTATGAAGATATAGGAACTAAAGCATGGGAATTATTAGAGATGTTTGAAGATCTACCTTCAGAAGAAAAAACAATGGAAACAGATAAATTAAATCTTTCTATTGATAATAAAGAACTTATAAGGAAATCACTATATGCTTATTTAAATTATCTAGAAGGAAGCAAAAGAATTAAATTTCCAAAAGAGGTAAAGAAAAAGACTTTAAGACCTCCATTCTTAAGACTTCCATTTAGAAAAAGTAATACTGGTACAAAAACTAGGGTTTTTACACCATCTAAAAATAGTAATACAAATAATAATAATAAATAAAAAAAGTATAGCATTTGCTATACTCTTTTTTTATTCATAATCATAACTCCAAGAAACCTTGTAAACTATTCCATTTTTATATTCATACTCTATTTTTTGAATAGCATCTACTGGGAAAGTATCTCCCTCTACTCTAGCATCTTTATTATAATAAGATACTTTAAGTTTAGTTCTTATTCCCATATAAACATTATCTGTTTTTTCAGACATTTCTTCGTAACTATAATTACCATATAAATAACTACCTGTTTTATTATCAACCTTATATTTATTCATAACTCTAGAAATGTTTGAACCAACTCTAAGACCTCTTGAAATCTTATATTTAGTAGAAGTAGTTTCTACTCCTACTAAAATATAATCATCATAATATTCTCTTAAAGTTAAACTTAGATCTTCATATTCAAATCTCTTATAAGCAAAACCATTTTCACTATAGTTAACGATTTTCTTTGGTTTACCAAAAGATTCCATTACTTTATCTTCTGAACTTGAATATTTTAAATCATTAATTTTTAAATCGGATATAGTAAATATATCTTTTTTATTTGTATTTAATTTAACTTCAGCAAAATTTCTATAGTTTCTAACATAAACTATTAAAAATATAAGAAATAATAATACTACTATAGATAATACTACTTTTATTTCTTTCTTTGATATTGAACTTTTTCTTTTTTTATTCTTTTTCATATTCTCACCCTATTTACTAATCCTTTTTTTAATAAATATTAATAATCCTATTAATCCAAGTATACCAGTTATTATTAAACCATATTTAACAACTTTTTTACCTGTTTGAATATTAATAACTAACTCTGCTGAAGCAGATGGTAAAAGCATTGTTTTTGTTGTTGTTTTCTTATTAGCTATTATATTAGATCCAAAAGTATGACCTTTAGCATCTACTAAGAATGTTACTACATTATATGTCTTTTTTGGAAGTTCATAACCGTCAGGAGCACTAGTTTCTATAATTCTATATTGTCCTTCAGTTAATCTATAAATAGTAGCTTGACCATTTATTGTAGTAATTTCATAGTTTTCAGATGTACTAAGTATTTTATACATTTTAGTTGTTTCAGTAGAAACATCTTCAATAGCTACATCTTCATAAATCTTTTCATTATTAAGTTTTTGAAGTTTAAACTTAGCACCATCAATAGTATTATTAAATTCATCATATTTAAAGAATGTGAAATAGCTTTCAGTATTATATACTTTAGTTTCTATAGATACTTCCTCAGAAGCAGGTACATAGAACAATGTATATCTATCACTTTCTCTTTCAGGTAATTTATAACCTTTTGGAGCTTCTACTTCTTCAATAATATAATATGCATCTGTATCTAAATATTGAATTAATGCTTGCCCTTCTTTAATAGTTACAATATTTTCTGATGAAGCAATACTTGAATCATCATAAGTATCATCTACTAAAGATCCGCCTATAGATGAACAAGGCATTCCTTCTCTATCTACACATGTCGTAACTAAATTAGTATCAAATACTTCTCTATATTCATAAGAACCATCTCTTAGAGTTTTAAACTCTAATGCATTTGATTTAGATTGCATCATAGGAGTTAAGTTTTCATCATAATTATTAACTTTATAAACTTTAAACTTAAATCCTGGAATTAATTCACCAGTAGCTGCATCATATTTACCAATAATAGCTTTACTAGGTTTATTTGGAACATTAGATACTTCTACATTTACTGTATCATTAACTACTTTAAATCTAGTTACTGATTTTTCTCCAGTAGGCACATCATATCCTTTTGGAGCTTTAGTTTCCATTAATACATATTCTCTATCAGTATAACTAGGTAAATATCTAAGAATTAATTTACCAGTATTAGGATCTACATGTAATTCTTTAATTTTATTATTAGATGATGCTTCAGGAGTAATTCTATATGATAAACTTCCATCAGTTTCATCTGATAAAACTAATCTATCTTTAAAGTATACTTGAATACAATCATTAGCTTTAGAAGTAGCATCATATGGATTACATGTTTTTCCTTCTTTAGCTAAGAATAATTCAAATGTAGTATTTTGATCAGTAATAATTGTATTATATTTTAAATCTTTCTTAACAAATACTTGTTTTGTTGGTAAGTCTTCTATTATTACTGGTGGTGAAGATTCAGGATTTGAATCATCACAATCACATACTTTAATTGCTTTTATTGGATGACATTCAAGTTTACCATTCTTGTCTACTTTCATATATCCTTCAGCACATGTATTGCCTTCTAATTTTGGAAGAATAAATACTGTTCCATTTGGTACTTCATATTCTTCAATATAATATGATTCACACTTACATAAATGAGTAAGTTTTAAATTACCATTATTAGTATGAAGATTTTGAGTACATGTATAACCACCAATAGATTGTCCTTCAGAAGAACACTTATGAAGAACATCTAGTCTATATTCACCTGATCTAGTTACATAGAACCATTCATAATTACTTGATGCTACGGATGTAGTTCCAGATAAATTAGTAGTACTTTGTTTTCTAACTCTAAATGTTATATTATCAAAAGCTTCTACTTCTTCATTATTCTCAAATTTAACTTTATCTTCATCATTTAAATAACCATACATATCTTTCTTAGTGAATTTAACTTCTGTAGGTTTATTTGTTAATGAAACTTTAACTGAATCATCAGTAGATTTATTACATGTTACAGATGCACCTGTATTAGTGTCTCTAACTGTAAATGTAATATCTGGAACATGTGCAT
>CAMYZQ010000080.1 GCA_947303895.1 uncultured Bacillota bacterium
ATAAAGAGTACTGAATAAAGAGATTTAATCTCTTTTTTTAGTGGATAAATATAATGTTTCCTAGAATATAACATCTAGGAGGTGTTTTATGAACACAGTAGTTTTCGAAGATATAAAACATATGGATGAAGATAGTAATGAATATTGGTACGCAAGAGAATTAATGATAGTATTAGAGTATTCTTTATGGCAAAATTTTAATAAGGTTATCAAATCTGCTATTCAATCATGTATAAATAGTCATAATAATGTTAATGATCATTTTATTGAGGTCAATAAAATGATAGAAATAGCAAAAGGTGGAAAAAGAAAAGTAATAGATTATATATTATCTAGATATGCTTGCTATTTAATCGCTCAAAATGGAGATCCAAGAAAAGAAGTAATAGCTTTAGCTCAAACATATTTTGCTATTCAAACAAGAAAACAAGAATTACTAGAAGATAAACTTAAAAACCTATCAGAAGACGATAAAAGAATCAAAATAAGAAAACAAGTTAGAAATGGTAATTATGGCCTAAATAGGACTGCAATAAACTCTGGAGTAAAGAACCTTGCTGAGTTTCATAATGCGGGTTATAAGGGCTTATATAATGGTGAGACAGCAAATGATATAGCTAAGAGAAAAGAATTAAACTATAGACAAGATATATTAGACTTTATGGGTAGTGAAGAACTAGCAGATAATCTCTTTAGAATAATACAAACAGATAGTAAACTTAAAAGAGATAATGTAGATAATGAATATGAAGCTAACTTAAAACACTTCGAAGTTGCTAAAGAAGTAAGAGAATCCATTAAAAAGATAAAAGGAACTATGCCAGAAGACTTACCAACTCCTAAATCATCTATTAAAGATATTGATAATAAAAAGATAGAGTAATCTATCTTTTTTATATGTTATAATAAATGTTAAGAAAAAGGGCGCAATTTCCAGTTAAAAATGGTAGAGAACATACATCAAATATCATATGATTGTATTTGAAAGGAGGGATTATTGTGGAAATTGGAAAAAAGATAATGGAACTAAGAAAAAAGAATGGTTTATCACAAGAAGAACTTGCTGAAAAAGTAGGAGTAGCTAGACAAACTATTTCTAAATGGGAACTAGGTGAAACTTCTCCTGATTTAAAACAATCAAAAGAATTATCTAAAATATTTAATGTTAGTTTAGATGAATTAACTAATAATGATATAAAAGATGTATTAGTAGAAAAAACATCTAATACTGAAAAACTAGCAGGTTTAACATTAAAAATAATCAAAGTAATAGTAGTCCTACTAATTCTATTACCAATTCTATTAATAGTAACCAATATATTATTTAAAAACATTCGTGAAAAGAACTCTGGTAGACTTATGAATATATCTATTACATGTAATATACATGATGAAACATATGGATATGAATTCTTATACTATGAAACAACAGGACAAATAAAAGAAGCCGGTGGAGATGCTTACCTATCAAATATAATAGATATTGATACAAGTGATGCTTATGAAGCATTAGATAAAATAGATTTCTTTATAAAAAATAATGGTGGTTCTTGTACAAGATCAGAACCAATTGAATATAATGAATAAATATAACAAAAACCGTTGACTTATAACGGTTTTTATGTTATATTTTATTTAGAAACACAAAGAAGTGTTTTTTATTTTGAAATAAAGTAAGGTGAAAACATGTCAAAAGTAAAAGATTTATTTTTAGATTTAAAAACTGAAGCTAAAAGAATTAGATGGAGTAAAGGAAAAGAATTAGTTAACAATGTTATTGTTACACTAGTTACTGTTATATTCTTTGCACTATTCTTTATGGGAATTCAATTACTAGTTAGTTTATGTAAGGAAATTGATTTTAATTCAATAATTAAAACAATTCAAGGATGGTTCTAATGGAAAACGAAATCAATTGGTATGTAGTTAATACATATTCAGGACATGAAGCTAAAGTTAAAGAAAAATTAGATATGCGTATTCAATCTATGAATATGCAAGACTATATCTTTAGAGTTATAGTTCCTGAAGTAACAGAAACTGAAATCAAAGACGGTAAAAAGAAAGAAAAAGTTAAGAAATTATTCCCAGGATATGTTTTAGTAGAAATGATAATGACAGATGAAGCTTGGTATGTTGTTAGAAACACTCCAGGTGTTACTGGATTCCTTGGATCATCTGGTAAAGGAGCTAAACCATTCCCATTAAAGAAATCAGATATTGATAATATTTTCAAGATTATGGGTATATCTGATAAGAAGGTTACAGTAGACCTTAACGAAGGAGATAAAGTTAAGATTACTGATGGACCATTCAAGTTAATGCTTGGTAAAGTTCTAGAAATAGATAAAGAAAACAGTAAAGCTACTGTTTCAATAGATTTATTTGGTCAAGAAACTACAGTAGAAGTTAGTCTAACTGATGTAGAACTTGATAAATAGTTATTGCATTTTATATAATAAGATGCTACAATATGTTTTGCTATATAAATTTATTATATAGATTTTAAGTGGGAGGCATAATAGTCACTTGTACCACTCACGAAAATATTATAGGAGGTGTTTTTCGTGGCAAAGGAAATGATAAATAAAATCAAACTTCAAATTCCTGCTGGTAAAGCTACAGCTGCTCCACCAGTTGGAACTGCATTAGGACCTGCTGGAATAGCATTACCTGATTTTATTAACAGATTTAATGATGCAACTAAAGATAAAATGGGTGATATATTACCAGTAGAAGTATATGTTTATGATGACAGATCATTTGATTTTAAAGTTAAGACTCCACCAGCTGCTTTCTTAATTAAAAAAGCTGCAGGAGTTAGTAAAGCTTCAGCTACAGGATCTAAATCAATAGCTGGATCTATAACTAGAGATCAATTACGTCAAATAGCAGAAACTAAGATGCCTGATTTAAATGCAAATGATATTGAAGGCGCTATGAGAATTATTGAAGGTACCGCTAAAAATATGGGTATCGAAATCAAGGATTAACATATAGCAGTGCTATGTGGGAGGAAAATCCGTTAAAACCACAAGGAGGAAAAAATGAAGAAAGGTAAAAAATATATAGAAGCTGCTAATTTAGTAGATAGAAGTAAATTATATACTAAAGAAGAAGCTGTAGAATTAGTTAAGAAAACTAGTACTTCTAAATTTGATGCTTCAGTTGAAATAGCATTTAATTTAAACTTAGATACTAAGAAAACTGATCAACAATTAAGAGGAGCTATAGTTTTACCTAATGGAACTGGTAAAACTAAAACTGTATTAGTTTTAACTAAGAATTCTGCTTTAAAAGATGCTGCTAAAGAAGCAGGAGCAGAATTTATAGGTGATGATGATCTTGTTTCAAAGATTGAAAAAGAAAACTGGTTAGATTATGATGTAATTATTGCATCTCCAGAAA
>CAMYZQ010000081.1 GCA_947303895.1 uncultured Bacillota bacterium
TAGCTTGTACTTTAACTGTATCATCGTATCCATTATATAATGTAGTAAGTGGAGCCTATCCAGTTCCTACTTGTCCTTCTTGTGAAGTATCAATTAAAGCCATACCTTGTTTTTTGTATGCTTTCCATTTCATTAATCTTTCAGCAAGATTATTACCTAAAATAGTAGGAAGTGTAGGAATATTAATAAAATCTCCAACTGAACCAGAGTTAGCAATTAAACTATCTCTATAGAAATGAAGTAAATCATATTTATCTTGTAATACCATACAAGCAAGAGCCATTGAATGTGGTTTACCTCCTCTATTATTGAACCAAACACCATTTACTGAAAGTGTAGTAGCGTTTGGATCATCTTTAGTTCTTGGAGCTCCTTCATCAAGACCTTTTAATACATAGATTTCATCACCTATTCTAACAGTTTGATATCTCTGCATTTTGAAATCTTTATCTGTTTCAATCCATTCAACTTCATAAACAGGTATTAGTGTATTATCGTATCTATACCAATGATGTTCTGGATATCCAGGAGTTATTTCTTCTCCAGCCCTTATTCCGTCTGTTGCAGGAACTCCTCCCGCGCCTAGAACTGATCTTACGTAATAAGAACCAGAATCTCTTAGATGACTTATCCATTGTTCTTCTATCTTTTCAATATCGTCTTTAGATAAATCTTTACCATATTTTTTTAATACTTCATGTCTAGTATAATATTTTCTAACTACTATTTTATAAGAATCCTTTATATAAGGAGAATCATAATTTAAATCTGGAAATACATTTAATGGATTTAAACATTCTATTTGAACATTCTTTCCAGATTCTGCAGGATGTACTCTAAAGAAAGTATAGCCTGTAACTAATAAATCTACAAATAACTGTCTAAGTTTTTCGATTAAATCAGTATTTCTAGACTACATTACATATTCAATAACATTCTATCCTGCTGTTTCATATTCAGAAATAAAATTTTCATTTATATCTTCTATAAGTTTATCTAATTGTTCTTTAATGTTTAAATCCGTCATTTCCTGATTACCCATAAATCTGAGTAAATTATTTTTTAGATTGTTCTACAACAGATTAAAACATTCAGTCGCAATTTTAACTTGCTTTTCTCTAAATATATTATTTATAGTTTCTTTATCCTTACAAGAAACTTTTGGAAGGATTGGAACTCCTAAATATTCTCCAACTAACGCATCTATATGTTTACGAATTAAGGGAATAAATTCTACTGAAGTTGGCTATCCAATTCCATAATTTTCTTCTAAGTACTTGAACTACTCTTTATCTCGTTTACAATTATAATAATTATAGGCTTTCCTTAATTCCGTCTTATCGTAAACAAGTTCACTAATGGCTAAATTGGTTTTAGCAACAAGTTCCTCTTTCTTCATCTTCTGGATATTTTTTTATTCCTTTAAAGAACTGAACTCTCTATAATTGTCTTTCGATTAGTTCTTGTTCTATATATTTTAAAAAATCTTCTGCATTATAATCAGCAGATATTTGAATTGTTCGTTTATCTGGATTACCAAGGTCAAGAACTAGCTTATAGCCGCCAGACATTAATTGTTTAACCTCTATTCCTCCAGTATATTTTTTCTTATAGCGTCTTTCAATCATATCTAAGACGGCTTTCTCCATATCATTCATCTATATCGTGGATCGCTAGTTATGTTACGTCCGTCATATAGGTCCCATGAAGCTTTGACAGACATCTGTATCTGATTAGGAATTACTCCATAACGAGTATATCCATTTTCATCTTTATAATAACCAATATCTTGGAAAGTACTTGAAACAGGTTCTGCTTTTTTAGGAACTATATCACTTAGTTCTTCATCTCCTATTTCAGCCATAGCCATAGCAGCAACCATATCAAACTTACCTTTATTTTCATCAGTATATTTTATTAACTAATCAAGTAAATCTAAGAACCATATATTACGAGAATAGTCTTCAACATAATCTCTAATTAGGTCAGTTTGATGATCAATCATTGCTACTGTAGCAGTAGTTCCATATTGATTGGCAGTTCTTCTTTTTGTAATATCTCCCGAGCAGACTCTAGGTCTTCTCATAAAATACTACATAAATTTATTATCGCGTGCATACGTTAATACTGAAGTACGTGTAGCTTCAAGATTAGCTTGACAATTGTACCACATTAATAAAGCTATAGATTGGACATAAGCTTCTCTAATATCATTAGGTCTATCTAAATAATACGCTACATAAGTAGGTTCTTTTAATCCATATACTCTTCTTTTAATCATAGTACAGAATTTAGATGGATCTCGTGTTTGGTCTGATGTTTCAGATGCACCTATATCAATTCCATCAATACCTGCTACATAAAGATTGTTTACTTTGGTACTGATTATTTCAGATTCTAATTTCTTTCTATCTTCATATTCTTCAATACTTTCTCCAGGTTGTTTGTCTTCAGTAGTTTCCCAAAGTGGAGGTTCTAATATTCTTACAGGTCCGTTAGCATGTGGTATAAATTTAACTCCAGTTATATCAGATCTTTCTCGTCTAGCACCTTTATATACAAATTGCATATAACCTCTTTGTATAGTAGGTTTCTCTTTCATTATTCTAATTCTAACAATCTAATCTGATAATTTGATTTTATTAAACTTATTATCACCTTCAGCAGCAAATGCTTCTTCAGCTGTCCAACATTGCTCTGCTTTATAACTGATTAAAGCTTGTGGATCTGTTTTTAAATCACGTTCATGTTGATAGAAAGCTTTTGCTTTTTCAATATTAGGAACTCCTCTATTATCAAGACAATCTGCCCTATTAATAGCAACATAAGCTGGAATAAAATATCCAGTTAATACGAAATCTCCAGTATCTGTATAATTATGTTTAAAAGGAAGTATCTTATAAGATTCAGGATGATAATATAATTCAGTAAGACCTGCTAGAGGTGCTCCATGGTCACCACCTGTTCCACCAGCTCCTAATACTCCAATCTTATCACCACCAACTTGTACTAATTCTTCTCCTTTAATAAAGGAACGTAGTAATACAGGATTAGAACCAGCTTCTTCGAATAATAAGAATTGTACACGACGTCCTCTTATCTTTCTATCATTTTCAGCAATAATTCCTTTTACTTCAGACATAAAACCTTCTTCGATTTTCTGTCCGTTTACTACTTTATAATAAGATGATTTCTTTTCATC
>CAMYZQ010000082.1 GCA_947303895.1 uncultured Bacillota bacterium
ATATTACTATTCCAGCTAGATTTAAAGATGATTTAGATAGAATTGGGATTAATCGCCAAGGGTATCTAGATAATGTTACATTTATTTAGAGGTATATATGGAAAAAAGAGACAAGGAAATTATTGCTAACCTTTGAAACGGTAGTGTTAGATTAAAGAAGTATGTTAAAGAAAAAGACTGAGATAAATTCTGGCGGTTATTAAGACGGTATGGTAAGGAAAGTGGTAACGGTACTTATTATTATTGTAGTAAATTTTATGAAGCTTTTTGAGAATTAAATATAGATTGTGGAGCTGGCTGGGGAGAGTAAAATGAAAATACAAAAATTAGAAGAAGTAAGAAAGAATGTTCACCAGGCTCACCTTGAAGACCTGGTTCTTTTAGGTAAAGATGACTTTAATGAAATACATAATAAAATAGATTTATTTGAAAAGACTTTAGAAGGTGAAGATGTAGGTTTAAATACTACAGTCAAAATTGATGGTGCGCCTGCTGTAGTATGCTGGCACGAATTCCCAGGTTACCCTAATGATTCTGTTTGCTTAAAGAGTTTTATTAGTGGTCCTGAGAAGGCTAAAGTAATTTCATCTGAAGAAGAACTAAGGGCTGGTAAATATGCTGATAGCCCAAAGATGCTTGATATGCTTTCATATTGCTTAGAATTAGCTAAATATATTCCATCGGGTGAAGCTTGGCAAGGTGACTGTTTATTTACCAAAAATACTAAGGAAGAAAGAAAAATAAATGGTAAGAACTATATTACTTTCTTACCTAATACTATTATCTATGCTTTCAGTGAAGATAACCCAGGTTATGAAAATATTAAGAATGCTGACTTCGGTATTGCCTTCCATACTATTTACACAGGAACAGCAGAAGATTTAAACCAGAGTTTTAGAGTTGATGCCTCAGAATTAAATTTACCTTCTAATATTTATGTACTTTCACCAGTATTACATGCTTCTACCAATAAAGCTGACTATAATATTGATAAAATAAGAGAGTTAGAAAAAGACCTAAAAAAGGTTGAAGACAAATTAGTTAATAATCCAGTTTATAATGACTTAGTAAATAATAAAGAATTCCAAACTTTCTGGGGTACTTTTGAAAATAAGAACTATGCGGACTATAAGTTATATCAAATTAATGTAGATACTCTTATTGATGATTTAAAAGACCATCTTGAATCACGAGCTCCTAAAATGTCAAAAATTGGGGTAACTCGAGTAAGTAATCTTATAGAAAATAATAAGGATATTTTAGTTGATATAGTTAAATCACTCAACATAGCTTCTCAGATTAAGATGTTATTATGGAACGGGTTTAATAATACTGCAGAATTTGATTATGATACTTTCTATTATAATAATGAAACTAAAGAATATATCCCTACCACAATGGAAGGTGTAGCTATGTCCGATGCAGATGGGAATATTGTTAAGATTGTAGATAGACCTACATTTGCTAGCAACAATAGAAATCAAGCTTTTGCTAAAGGTTTTAAACATGAAAATTTGATTTTAGGAGAAGATATGCGGGATAAAGGTGAAATAGTATTTGCTTTTGGTAGAATGAACCCACCTACTAAAGGCCATGAAAAATTGATTAGATTTATGGGTGATATTTCAGCTGAAAATAAACCTAGACTTTATTTAAGTCATACTCAGGATAAGAAGAAAAACCCTTTAAGTTATGAAGATAAAATAAAGTTTGTAAAGAAATTAGCTGAACCAGAAGTAGATGTAATTGATACCGACTTAAGAGAAATACTTTATATTGTAGTAGCTTTACAGCAAGAAGGTTTTTCAAAAATTACTTTAGTTTGTGGAGAAGATAGAAGAGAGTCATTCTATAATTTATTATTAGCATATAATGGTAAAACTTTAAAGAATGGTTCTATGTATAACTTCCCAGAAGAGAATATTGATGTTATTAGTGCTGGAGATAGAGACCCAGATTCTGATGACCCATTAGTTAGGGCTTCAGCAACTAATATGAGGAAATATGCATCAAATAATGATTTTGAATCATTTAAAGAAAACTCACCTTTCGACGAACAAACTTCTAAAGAATTATTTACCAAAGTTAGAAAAGGGTTATTATTAGAAAAGTTAACGTTAACAGAAGAAGAAGCTGCTGCTTTCCGCGCTGAAAGAGATTTTAGTAAAATAAAGAGTAACTCAATTAAAGGTGTTTATGATTTATTACTTGATACAATTAGAGATGATATAGATTCTTCTACAGAAGTCCTAATAAAAAATACAATGAAGGAAATAGAAGATTTAACGAATTCATTAGATATTAATACAATAGGTAAATTAGCAGATAAATTAGATGCTTGTAGTTCAGGTTTTACACCTAATAAATTTATTAGTACTTTTAATCCTACAAAAGATGATTTAATTAAATTATTAAAACCTGGGCCTAAATTACCAAGTGGTGTAGGAGAAATAAATTTAAAAACTTACGATAATTCTAGTTTTTCTGACGAATTTATTACTAAACTTATTTTATATAAAGGTGGTAATAAAAAATCTACAACAAATATAGGACCATTTGAATTTGCATTAGCTTTATTATTTGAAAACGGTACTATGGACACAGGTGGTGCTGGTGACGTTAAAATAGATGATACTCAAGTAGAGGTAAAAAGTTGCAGAAAACCAATTGGTGATGCACCTTGGGTAGTAATTGGTAATGATGTTGGTACCAATAATGAAATTATAAGAAAATTTGATGATTATGTATTTAATGTTTTACAACACGGTAATAAAACTACTAAATCAAGACCTCCAGTTTGGCCAACTAGTTTTCCTGATATAGACTATACCAAAGAAGAGAATTTAGAAGCTGTACCTGAAGATATAAGAAATGTTGTTGAACCTTTTAATAATTTTGAAAGTTTATTTAATAATGTGTTTAAATATGTAATTAATAACTATGCTGCTGGAAGATTTGAATATTTAGCTGTTGGTTATGGTTATAATGTGGAATTTTTACCTATTAAAGATATTGCTGATAAATTATTAAAGGCACCTTATGGTGTTGGTCTCCTGGACTATATGGTAGGCAGGTTCTTTAAATTTAAAAAATATAGTAGATAATTAGTTTACAACTTAACCTCCGTAATATATAATATTATTATGGAGGTTTTA
>CAMYZQ010000083.1 GCA_947303895.1 uncultured Bacillota bacterium
ATACTACATTCTTTTCTTTATTCTTAACATATAAATCATATTCACCAGTATTAGATTTTTCATAACCTAATTTAAACTCAAAAGCAAATAGATTATTATTTTCATTAATTGTAATTCTTTTCATTTCTTCTTTTTGTTCTGCTTTTTGTTTTTCTATAAGCATCTTATTATATGTTCTATAACCAAATACAAATACAAATGCTAAGAATACCATACTTAATAAATAAAGTATTAAAGAAACTGCTTTCATTGTTTTCTTTGCTACATATTTATAATAAATAAATGGCATAACAAGAACATTAAAGAATATTATTAATATAACTAATAAAATCACAATTAAAGGTGATTTTATTTCATCATTTTTAATTATTTCTGCAAACATACATATACATAATACAATATTTATTATTGCACTTAAGAATAATGCAATTACATATATTAATTCTATAATTAAGAATAATAAACTATGTATTTCTAATATATTACTAAGTATACACATTAATGGAATTAACGCTATAAGTGTAATTAATAATGCTGGAAATAATGTAAAGAATATTTTTTTAAGTTTTATCATTATTAGTCCTCTCTATCAATTATTTCATTATCTTTAAACTTAACATCTAAAAACTTTTTAGAAGACAATAAATCACATAAATGAACAAACTTTTGATATTTTGTTTCAGGAAGTGGTAATACTACTTTTGAATATGCATTAGTATTCCATTCACCCATATGTGATGATATTACATCTTTCATAAAATCAAGTTCTTTTTTAGATAATGATAATTTATCTTTTATTTCTTCTAAATAATTAGCCATTAAAACTGGATGATCAAATTTAGTATATTTATCTTCTATTTTACCCTTTTTAAGGCCATCATGAACAAGTATAGACATAAGTAATAAATCTCTTTCTTGATCAGTAAAATCTTTATTAAAAGTACTAGTACTTAGTAATTCTAAACCTATTCTAAAAGCTACTTTACTATGTCTAAGTAATCCACCTTCTCCCAAAGAAAATGATGGATGATATTTGCCTGTAGAAGAGGCAGGCTCTATAAAGAAATAATCTGGAAGATTAGAAACTATAATCTCCAGATTCTCTCTTAATCTACTATCTTTAATTTCTTTTATTTCAGTATTAAGTAATTGAATTTTATCCATATATACCTCCTACTTCATATATTTGTTGTATCTAGGTAAAATTCCCTCAGGTTTATCCATATAACTTGGTTTAATTTGGAATACTCCAGGGAATTCATTACCTTCAACTAAGCATGCACCTTTTTCAGTAATAGCTACATCCCAACCAATATATCTTATTTCAGGTATTAATAAAGAAGCTTCTTTAACTAGTTCAATTGCCTTCTCATAATTTGGTACTTTGAATCCAATTATTTGTTCTTTTGTTTCTGGATGAATTGTATATCTCTTATCTTTCTTATCAATAGCAGGACATATTACTTCACCATCATCATCTAAGAATGTATACATACCACCAGATGCAAAGTTATCAACAAATCCTTTATTACCTATTTTAAATATAGAGTTAAGAACTTGTACTTCTCCATTATCATCTAAGAATGTAAATAGTCTTAGTGTATTAACACTATCTGGATATAACTTAGATACTTTAGAGTTTTGAACAATTACTTCTTCTACTAAGTATTGTTTATTCTTTTTAAGTTTTTCATATAGTCTATTTGTATCTTGAACAAACTCTTTAGATACACCTACACCACCACAATTATCTACTTCTTTAGCAATAACATATTTCTTACCTTTACAGAACTGTCTAAACTCTTTTTTAGTGCATTTAGAAACGTCTATAAAGTCTCTATGTAAATATTCCTTAAACATATTATTAAACTCTATTTTATTGTTTAAAATATGGTTAAATTCCTTATTATTATACTTTCTAACAATCTCATTATTCTTAGCTCTAGTTAAAAATGTTTTTCTTTGTTCTCCATTTAATAAATAAAATTCAAACTCCATATAATCCATATAACCAGCGCCATATCTAAGACCACACCATATAATATCAAAGAATGTAATTAATGTTAATCTATTATTTTCTCTAGATATTTTACGTGCTACATTAAACATTTCTTTATAATCCATTTTTAATATAGCCTTAATTAAAAATTTTATCTTATTCATACTAACACCTACATATATATTTTATCATATTTTTAAGAAAAAAGGTTGAAAAACCTTTCTATTTGTGTTAATATTCTTTTGTGGACCCTTAGCTCAGTTGGTTAGAGCACTCGGCTCATAACCGAATGGTCGTAGGTTCGAGTCCTACAGGGTCCACCACTTTTTTGCAGGTGTGGCGAAATTGGCAGACGCGCTAGACTTAGGATCTAGTTCCTACGGAGTGGGGGTTCAAGTCCCTTCACCTGCACCACTAAAAAAATAAAAGAACCTTAACGGTTCTTTTTTTATTATCTTGAAGACATTTTCATATTTTTTAATACTTGTTGTTTATTTTGTTTTCTATTATATGTTAGTCTTTTTGTATCTTTCCCATAAAACTTATCCCAACACTCTTTAGAATTTTTAAATCTAGGACACATAGTATAATCGCCTAAATCACATTTGTTATCAAAATTAACAGTTTCATTATATTGACTTTGTAAAAGTGCTGGACATGTCCATTTTTCTAAAGGAAGTGGTAAAGTACCCTTTTTATAAAATTCATCATATGGTACTACATGATCAGAATCATAACCTTGTTTTATTAAATATTCTGAATCTGCAGTTAAATTACTGGCATACACAACATGTGTAATACCCTCTACTCTTACTCTTCCCTTAAATTCAATTGGTTTATTAATTCCTTCAACAATTACTCCAGTTTGTCTTTGTATTGAAATAGAATCATCTTCTTCAATTATTCTTTCTTGATATCCACTACCATTACAAGAAAAACACACAACAGCTAATCCACCTCTTGTTTCAGGTGTTACTATTATTCCATGTCCTCTACATTGTTTACAGTTTACTTGTATTTTTGTTCCAGTTTCTAATTTAACTAAATCCATATTAACCTCACTTGTTCTAATATTATATAAAAAAATAAAACGAATGTAAACTAAATATTGACTATAATTATATAACTGCTATAATATTAATGCTTT
>CAMYZQ010000084.1 GCA_947303895.1 uncultured Bacillota bacterium
TTCGGTGCAAATCATTACACCAGCAGCAATTTTAATAATAGCAAATTCTTCCATTTTACTTTACCTCCGCTAATTCTTTAATCTGTTGTAACTTAGCTGTTAAAATAGCTAAATCTGCTTGAGCTAAAGCCAATTCAGCAAAAGTCTTTTCCTTAACTTCCTCTAAATCCTTATTAGCTTTTTCAAGGTCTTTAACTGTAACATCTAATTCATTATTCTTTTTAGTTAAATCTTCATTCACTTTAGCTAATTCCTCATTCTTTGCCTTTAACTCTTTATTATCTTTTGAAAGAGTCTTATTAGTAGAAGTAAGTTCCTGATTGACCTTATCAAGAGCTTCTACCTTGGCCTTTTCAATATTATAAAGTTCTTCATAATTCTTAATAACTGGTAAGTCTTCACCTGCCATAACTGCTACCCAATAAGGGTCATCATTATTAATAGCAATTAATGCCCAGTCATAACCGTCAGCAGTTTCCCATCTCTGTACATTATAAATGCCACGTTTGCAAAGTTCATCATAAACTTCACTATTTAAAGATGGAGCATTTCTTAATTTTCTAGTATCAGACTTAATTTCAACTTGAGGAACAGAAGTATCTCTTTCTACTGGCTCTGGATAAACATAAATCTTAGCAGGTAAATCTTCACCACTCATTACTGCTACCCAGAAATTATTACCATCAATAGCTCCGATTTTAGCCCAAGTGTATTCATCTATAAATGTCATATCTAATACATTATAAATACCCTTAATGCAATATTCATCATAAGCTTGTCCACTCAAAGATGGTGTAGCTCTTAATCTTCTAGTGTCAGATTTAACTTCTACCTGGTGAACCTTAATATTTCTTTCAACTGGAGTTGGGTAAACAATTTTCTTTAATTCATTTTTCCAAGCTGTAGAAATAAATGCAGTATTGAAATCTTTACTCCAATATAAATAAGGTACAGGGTCAATCGAATTAGCTAACATTGTATCTCATGTATATTTAGTATCAAGTGAAACAGCTTTAGTTAAATATAAATGTAAGTGTACTCCATTAGATACACCAGTATTACCTCTAGTAGCATTACCCATCTGCTTACCTAAAGTAACCTTATCACCTACGTTAACTGTAGGAGCATAAGCCAAGTGAATATAACCTGTTCATCTCTTACTATCTGCGTAAGTATGTTCAACTACAATATAATAGCCAACTTCGCCACCATAACCTTTTTGAACTACTACACCATCTTGTCAAGCCAAGACAGGGCAATATTGCGTGGCATACCAGCCAATATCTACACCTTTGTGAGAAGGTCAAGCGAACGGCTTAGTAATACCAGCAGCATCAGTAAGAGGAACAACGCCCACGTTCTTTCCATAATACATAATTTACGCCTTCCTTTGCCGAATATCATCATCACACGGCAATACAACATCACCATTAGTAATAATAGAAACAATGTCTTCAACATTAATCTTATTATTAAACCAGAAATCAGATTCCTCTGCAGTATCTACTAATTCAATACCCTTAATAGCCTTAAGCAGTTTATCAGTTTCTTCTTTCGAAAAGTTTTCTAAAAATACTTTCATGTATTTCCTCACTTTCTATATTAAATTTAGCATAAAAAAAGAAGTATTACTACTTCTTCTGTTAACTTCTTAATCTGCCAACTGCCAACCATCTGGATAGGCAGAAGGACTCCAAGTATTGTTATCAATGAGTGAGATATAATGTTCTCCCTCAAAGGTAACCTTATCCCCGGTCATATAGGCATCCTGAGCTCCTGTAGGCTGTACCCATTCTGGCCACTCTTCAACAGTAACTCTTGTCCACAATGCTGGTGTTAAATCAGGTGTCCAGTCACTCTGTGAAGTATGAGCCTGTACGCACTTATAAAGAGTATCACCAAACTTAACTCTATCACCTACTGCATAAGTAACGCCTTCACCCCAGTTAACAAATAAATCTACATATTCAAGACCTTCTTCATCAGTCATTGTAATAGCAAGGTCTTCAATCTTATGTCTTAATCTTCTAGCCTTTTCAATAATTGCTCCCATATTATTCTCCCTCTAATAAAATTCTAGCTGCTTCAATATAATCTTCATCTGTTTCTTCATCTTCAGAAGATTCATTAATATTAAATTTTGTATAATTATAATCCCAAATTTCTCGCCAGTCAGTTATATCAACATTATGTTCGATACATTCTTCTTCTGTCTTACCTTGTACTGATTGAATCTTATAAATAATACAATCTTCAATAAATTTTTCTAAATCAGGTAATCCTTCAGATGTATCATCGACATGAAAACTACCACTGATAATATTTGTTTCTAAGGAATAATCTGTTTCAGTATCAGCATAAAGATTAACTAAAAATTCAAGATATCTAGATTTTGGCCAATAACTAATCTTATTTATTGATAGATAAGAATTTTTTAACCTTATTCCTGACGAAAGCTGGTAATTATTCAGCTTTATAGACATATTCTTACTCTCCTAACATAATTTTTCCAGCTTCAGCATATTCTTCTAGGTCATGTTCTTCAAGGTCACTGGTATCAACTGGAATATCTGTTTCTTCATAAACATAGGGGCTAGTCTGTAAATCCCAAGCTTCCTCATAATATTCATCTGTTCCAACCTTGTGAATCATAAACCCACTATCTGAACGTCTGCAAACTAAATCTCTTTCATAAGTTTCTACGATTGGCATTTATCTTCTCCTTCTTTAGCTTTAACAAATTCTTGTAAATATTCTACATACACCCAATTAACATAATCATCACTTTCATAAGCTTCTTTGATAAATTCCTTGGCTGTCTGAAGATTTTCTTTTTCTACATTATCCATTAGTATTCCTCCATAACATGTTTAATCCAGTTATCAAAAGTAATACTCTCCATTAATAAACCTTCCTGGAACATTCTATTCTTAATACCCATAATAATTTGAGCATTAACCTGTTTGTCTGTTGTTTCAAAATATTCCTTAAAAGTTACATAATATTCCTTAAATCTTCTCTCTGTGGCTTTTCTATATTCTAAGTTTTCCTGATTAATCCACTCATCTTTATTCATGGTAAAGTAAGCATCATAAATCATTGAAGTAATATAGAACTGGGCATCAGTATATCTTCTTC
>CAMYZQ010000085.1 GCA_947303895.1 uncultured Bacillota bacterium
TTCCCCTCATTTTGTTTTAGGAAGTCTTCTAAAGCAGATTTAAGAATTCGTATGCTCTTTAACTTAAAAGCCTTTAATTTTCCTTTTCGTATTAATTCATAAACATAATTTGGGCTTGCGTGTAATATTTTAGCTACTTCTTGAGCTGTATATACTAATTTTTCTTCTTTTACTATTTGCGACATATAATTTTAACCTCCTATCTTTCTCTATTTTTTCTATTTCTTTCTTCCCTTTGGATTTTTTCAATAATATCCTCTGGAACTTTCTTTATAAGTCGTTCGTATTTATTAACTTGATTTTGCATTAGTCTAATTCTTTCACTAACTTCTAAATCTTTATTCTCAATTTTTTCTTTTAAGTCAAGATTTTCTTCAGCTAGTTCTCTATTATTGTTTCTCTGAATTAAAACTCTTTCTTCTAATTCATTTATATAATCGTTATAAGAATTTACCTTTGCTGAAAATTTTTCTGCCTTTGGAACAAATTCTGAAAGCAAATCAATAGCTTCTTCTTTATTCTTTTTCATTCCTATCATATTTATATTCTCAATTTTCTTTAATAATTGATTATATAAGTTATCTAAATTATCAGCTAACTTAAATAACCAAGTAGGAATATGCTTTCTTTTTGTTTCTTGAGCTGATTTTCCTCTTTCAAGTTCATTCCATCTTTCGTGCATATAATTATAGTATCTCGTTTGCCATTCTGAAAGGCTTTTTTGATTTCCAAGAATACTTTTAGCTGATAGCTTACCATCTTTATTTATAGGACAAAATACTAAATGCATATGTGGTGTTGCCTCATCCATGTGTACTACTGCTGATATTATTCTATCTTCGCCAATTTCATCTTTCATAAATTTAACCGCTCTTTCAAAATATTTTCTTTGTTCTCCTTTGCTTAATTTATTCATAAATTCAGGAGAAGCTGTTATCAATGTTTCAACTAATTTGACACTATCTTTTCTTGTTTTACAGCCATATTCTTTTATTAATTCTTTTATTTTTCTTGAATATGTGTATTGTGGTGCATGTATGATATGATAGTTCTCTTTAGATTTATTCATATCTATATCTGGATTACTTTTATATGCTTCTTTTTTTCTTTCATTGTGTCTTTCACATCCAGCTATAGCACCACCTTTGTCTTTCTTAAATCGCAATATTGTGTATGCCATTCTATTTTCTCCTTCCTTGTTTTATCTTCGTAGCCCACATTTTGATGACGATAATGACGCTAAAATCCTATTGGACTGCTTCATCAAAATGTGAGAACACTCATATGCTTTTTCGCCTGTTAAATATTATCTTGCCAAAGGCAAATAATATTTAACATTCTCCTTTTGAAAAATTAAAGTAACAATATAATCAGCCACATAATTTTTCAAAATCGCATTTATGAGTGTAACACACTACACTTTTTACAAAAGTTGTGTGCCAGATGTTCCCTCTGGACTTCCTTTCAATGACGATTCATGTGGTATAGTTTTACCGTCATCATCGTCATTGCCGTCAATATCTTTTTTCAAATTTACTAAACGAGATGTGCTTGTCCTTGATGTCTTAAAACAAATTTTATTATCAAATAAAATTGTTTTACTATACTCGTTTAATAACTTTGTAAGATATTGCGGTGTTATATCTTTTTCATCCAAAGAAGTAAGAAGTTCTGTTGCTGTGCCTTGCCACTCTCCTTTTTCGTTAACAAAAGATATAACATTATAGATAATCTCTGGAGCATTTTTCATTTCAATATCCTTTTGAAATGATCTTTCTAGTAAGTTCCATCTGCATTCTTCAAATCTCAATGTGAAAGTTTGATATTCAACATCTCTACCTGTAACAAATAATGTTGCTACTGAATCATCTCTAGATTTCTTTTCTAGTATAAATGTTGTATCACTACTTCCCATTATTCCTGTTGTTCCAGAAATTCTATTAAATACATCACTATCATCTTGTTTCCTTAGATGGTGTACTAATATTACAGCTATCTTATTTTTGTCTGCGAATTGTTTTAATAAAGATATATCTGTATAATCATTAGAATAATTTATATCGTTATTTTGCTTTCTTACCTTCTGAAGAGTATCAATAACTATTAATTTTGTATTAGGATATTTTTGTAATGTCTGTTCCAATTGAGATATTAAACCATTAGCAATTTTGTTTGACTCTATTGATATATGAAAATTAGAGCTTATATCATCAGTTAGCTTAAACAATCTCTTTTGAAGTCTTTGATAAGTGTCTTCTAAAGCAAGATATAAAACATCACATTTATTTGTTTTTAAGTTCCATATTTCTTCGCCCTTTGAAACTTTTATACAAATATCTAACATTAACCAGCTTTTTCCTACTTTAGGAGCTCCACAAAATATATGAAGTCCTATTGGTAAAATATCTTCTATTATAAATTCTGCTTCATCTAAAGATGTATATAATAGATTATCTGCATTTACTATTTTTAAGTCTTCCAAGTGTTCCTCCTTTCTAGCAAGTATGCGTTTGTAAGCACAAAAAAGGCTTCGTTATCATAAACGAAACCTTTTATTTATATCACTATTATTGGCTATATCTATTATTTTCCCTTTTGGAGCCATAATTGATATGATGTTTCGCTTACTCTTACTGAAAAACTTCTTTGCTAACTTGCATTAAAATTTTTCTAAAAGAGATATCAGATTTCTTACTTATCCACAGGGTACAATTTACTTGCTAAAAGCAAATCATTAATAAGCCTAATAGTTTTAACACTTTTAGACATATAAAATATTGTACCTGTAAATTAAATAAGATATCTGTTAGCGCTTACGACATCAAAATTACTTCTTTATATTGGTTGGAGATAAATTACATATCCTATGATAAAACCAACACTGAGCCTGTGAGACTATGGGCTCCTTGAAACGAACTGGCTTCCGATCAGTAGGGAAAGTATTATCTTGCGATGTACTTTTTTGCGTTCAACCACCTCAAATATAATGTAATTCTGCGGCTCAACCTACAACAGGGAAATATCTACTATTTAATTTTTCAGTTGTATCCTTTATCGAATACACCTATTTTATATCATCATTTTTTTATTCTGTCAACTAATTATGATGATTTTGTCAAAAAA
>CAMYZQ010000086.1 GCA_947303895.1 uncultured Bacillota bacterium
CTTCTTTTGTAGGATTATTTAAAGTAAATGTATCTCTAACTGTATAACTTGTTGGATTAGTAGGATTTACAGATCCACCATCTAAGTTATATTCGATTTCATAATTATTGATTGTATAAGAAGTATATAATTCTGTATCAGATACTATTTCTTCATCGTTATAACATACATCATTTAATGTGAAGCATTTAAATGTATATCCGTTATATTCTGGGTGATCAATTAAATCTACAGTTTCTCCTTCTGGAACTTCTACTATAGCAAGTACAGTTTCTTGATCATTATTCGGATTCTTATCAATAAATGTTACATTGTATTTTTTATCTTCAATTTTTCCATATAATGCTAAATCTTTAGTAATAGCATTATTAAAGTTATATTTATTTGAATAATTTCTATCTGTATACCATCCAGCAAAATTTTTTACATGCGGATCAATATTTTCAATCTTTTCAGAATTAATAACATATATTTCTTTATAAACACTATTGTTTAAATAATAAACAACATACTTATAATCATCACCATGTGCTATTGCAGTATTGATATAAGTTTTAGCTTCATCTGTTTTAACTATATCAAGAACTAGCGTTGCACTAGTTTTTTCAAATGCTTGTAACTCAGTTCCTTCTAAAGGTGTATAGAAAAGATTATTGCCTTCTCTAGTCCAACCTGGATTCTTACTTTCATCAAAACTCATTCCGTCTGGAATAATATCTTTGATTGTACTAACAGTTCCTTTTACTTCTCCATCATTCTTTAAATAAATATTATAGTAAATAGAACCTTCAATTGTTTTAGCATTCTTAATACTCTTTAATACTTTAGTTTCATCATTATAAGTAAATGTTTCTTTTTTACCATTAACTACTAAATCAAGTTTACTAATAGTTTTAGTAATATTTAATGAGAATGGTTCTACTTCTTTAATAACTAGATTTAAAACTCTTCTATTTTGATCAGTAGTTTCTTCAGTATATCTAACTAATTTGTATTTAGTTTCTGCAACTTTTACTTCATAAGTATCAAGGTCTCCTAAACTAAATACATATTTACCATCTTCTTTAGTATAAGTTCTTTTTACTTCATTACCATTCTTTAATAAACTAAGTTCTACACCAGCATATATAGTACCTTCTTCATCAGATACGATACCTTCTACTGATTTACCAGTTATAGTAACTGGATCTACATTTATTTTAGATTTAGATTCATCTTCACTATTAATAGTAAATTTTGGATTAAATGTAATTCCGTATGGAGCATTTTCTACAATTAAAGTAATTGTAACTTTATTTCTTTTAGTAGTAACTGTTATTGTTTTACCATCAGAACTAACTTCTGATTCACTAGTCTTTTTGAATCTCGCATATTTATTTTCAGTATTTGATAGTGTACCTGTAATAACTGCTGTATCACTAGAATCTTTATTAACTTCTATTTTATATTTGATTTCATCATAGTTATTTGATGTAATCTCCTCTGAAACTCCACCTATAACGGATGCACTTAAAGTTTTAGTATTAGTTAATACTTTAGAAATTTTAATGGTTTTATTAACAGGTTTTAATATTGCAATTAACCCAATCACAAAAAACAATAATACTAATATTATTGTTGCTATTATATACTTTCTAAATTTTAATTTTTTTAAAGATTCATTCATACTATACACCATCCATTATACTTATAATAATTATATCATTTTCACTTTTTTAAAACAATAAAAAAAGACTCAAAAAGGTCTCTTTTTTTATGATTTTTTTTGATTTTCTTCTGCTAAAATTCTATCTAAATCATATACTCCATTAGGAGTCTTATCTTTCATCATTTTAGCTATATTTAAAACATCATTTGCAAGTTCTTTAAAACCTACTACTCTACAATGGAAGTCTCCTACTCTCCAGTCATTAATTAGATCATCATATTCTAAAAATGATTTAATTATTACTTCTTTACCAGTAGCATCATATACTTTTTTAGCTACTACTTTTGCAGTTTCACTAGGTATTTTCTTTGTCTTATAATGAGTTTCAACTAGTTCTAATTTATCCTCAGGACAAGTTCTAGCATAATCAACTACATCATCAATAAACTTTTTAACTTCATATCTAAAGTTACCACCTCTAAATACAGGTATAGTATATGAAGCATCTTCAAATCTTTTTAATTGTTCTTCAGAAAGTCCTGAAGTTCCAATAACTATTGGTTTACCAGATTTAATAGCAAAATCTAATACTTTATCATAAACATCAGCGTGTGAAAAATCTACAATAACGTCAAAGTCTTCAGCAATATTATCTAGTTCATCATATGTATAGAATGGTGCACCAGTTCTATTAATACCTGCAACTATTTCTACATCATCTCTTTGATTAACAAGTTCTCTAGCTTCTGTACCAGTTCTACCTGTTATACCACTCCATAAAATTCTTACTTTATCCATTATATCTCCTTCATTAGCTTTTCTTTTATTCCATCTTCCATATTTATTTTAGTAGGAATAATATACTTTGCATCTATCTTGTTAGATATCATATCAGTTATTACTTTCATAGCTCTTGATCCATCAAACCAACTAGGATTATCACTATTATTTCTAATTCTATCAAGAGATGTAACTAATGCATCTCTATCATATTTATCACTCATATCTTTAGTTATCATATACTTTTGATTATCGTTTTTATATAAAGTATTTTCAAGCATTTCATACTCAGCATTAGTATACCAATAAATATGATCTCCACCGCCAAGTATTAATAAATCTGCTTTTATAGTTAAATCATTTATTAAACTATCCACATAGTTATATACTTCATCAAAAGTACATGTAGGGATATCATCTTTTAAACTAGGAAATTCACTAGTAACATCTACTACTCCAAAATTATAATACTTTCTATCTATTACTTCTTTATTGTTTACAAATATAAGTTCAATAGAACCTCCGCCACCAATAAATACACAAATATTACCATCAAAATCTACATTAGAATAGCATCCTA
>CAMYZQ010000087.1 GCA_947303895.1 uncultured Bacillota bacterium
ATATTAAGGAGATTATATGAAAGAAATAGGAGAAGAATTAAGGGAAAAAAGAGAAGGTATGGGATTATCTTTAGAAGAAGCTGCTTCTGATATTAACTATAAAGCATCTCAGTTACAAGCTATTGAAGAAGGTAACTTCAAAGATTTTAAAGATAAATTCTTACTTAAAACTATAATAGTTGATTATGCTAAGTATTTAGGATTAGAAACTGAAGACATAATTGATGAATTTAATGACTTTGTATTTGAATCTACTTCAAAGATTCCATTAAATGAAATAGCTAAAGCTAGTAAGAAATTAGAAAAAATGGATAGTAATAAAATAGCATCTCCATATACAAATACAGAAACTAATAGAAAGAGTTATTTAAAATATATAATAATAGGACTATTAGCTATACTATTTGTATGTGCATCTATATTTATTATTAATATGATAGTAGATAGTAGAAATGATAATTCTAACTTTGATGTTGGATATATAGAAAGGGTTAATTTATGAGCAAGAAACCAAGTCCAAAACTACCAAATACCTTAACTGTTATTAGATTAATATTAGCAGTTATAGTTATTATATTAATTTTATTTCCATATGATATGATTGGATTTAATTTCCCAAAATATTTAATTAATGGACTTGCAGTCCTTGATGTGAAACTAGCTATTTGTGCAGTATTATTTGTCGTAGCAAGTATAACTGACTTCTTAGATGGACATATAGCAAGAAAGTATAAATATGTTAGTAATTTTGGTAAATTAATGGATCCTATCGCTGATAAGATGCTTACTAATAGTTTACTTATAATACTTGCTGGTGAAGGATTTATTCCAACAATTATTCCAGTAATTATTATTAGTAGAGATATAGTAGTAGATGGTGTTAGAATGCTTCTAACTGAAAAAGGTGAAGTATTACCTGCTGGTAAATTAGGTAAATTTAAAACAGCATTTTTAATGATTGGTATTACATTAAAATTAGTTGGTAACTTACCATTTAGCTTATGGAATTTACCTATAGCAGACTTTTTATTAATAGCTGCTACATTATTATCAGTAATATCTGGTATTCAATACTTTAATGGAGCTAAAAAGTTTATAACAAAATAATGTTTTTTGTAAGAATTTCTAAACAGAAATTCTTTTTTTATTATATAAAATAAGGGTTTTAGGATCGTTTGTAAAATAACAAACAAATGTTTGAAAAACTATTGACTTATTATTTTATATGTTTTATAATTTTATTGTATTCAGTTAATAGGAGGATATTAAATGGCAAAAGATATAAATAAAGATCAAGAACAAATCTTGAATCAAGTTATGCAAGATATAGAAAAACAATTCGGTAAAGGATCAATAATGAGACTTGGAGCAGATTCCAAGATGGAAATAGATACAGTATCTAGTGGATCTCTTGCATTAGATATTGCTTTAGGAGTAGGTGGATATCCTAAAGGAAGAATTATAGAAATATATGGACCAGAATCATCTGGTAAAACTACATTTGCTCTTCATGCTATTGCAGAAGTTCAAAAGTTAGGTGGTAGAGCAGCATTTATAGATGCAGAACATGCTTTAGATCCTGTTTATGCTAGAAACCTTGGAGTAAATATAGATGAACTTTTACTTTCTCAACCAGATACTGGTGAACAAGCATTAGAAATCTGTGATGCATTAGTTAGAAGTTTTGCTATTAATATAATTGTTATAGACTCAGTAGCAGCATTAGTTCCACAAGCAGAAATTGAAGGTGAAATGGGAGACTCTCATGTTGGACTTCAAGCAAGACTTATGTCGCAAGCTTTAAGAAAACTAGCTGGTACTATTAATAAAACAAATACTATAGCTATATTTATTAACCAATTAAGAGAAAAAGTAGGAGTATTATTTGGTAATCCTGAAACTACTACTGGTGGTAGAGCTTTAAAATTCTATTCAACTATTAGAATGGATGTTAGAAAAGCTGAAGCTATTAAGATGGGTGAAAATATAGTAGGTAGTTATACTAAAGTTAAAATTGTTAAGAATAAAGTGGCTCCTCCATTTAAGTCAGCTAATATTGAAATAATGTACGGTACAGGTATTAGTAAAGAAGGAGAAATAATAGATCTTGCTACAGAGGATGGAATCTTAGAAAAGAGTGGTTCTTGGTATGCTTATAAGGGTGAAAAACTTGGCCAAGGAAGAGAAACTGTTAAAGCTGTTTTAAAAGAGAATCCTAAGTTATGTACTGAACTTGAAAACCTAATTAGAGAAAAACATGATTTAAAAGCCAAAAAATAGTAAAAAAGAAGACAATTTGTCTTCTTTTTAAGTTTCATTTAAGTTATAATACTATGTATGTGGTGATTAGTATGTGCGGAATAGCAGGATTTTCAGATAGAAATAAAGCAAAAGAAGAAATTATTAAGTCTATGACTGATAAATTAGTTCATAGAGGACCAGATGATTCAGGTTTTTATGTGGATGAGGATATAGCTTTAGGTCATAGAAGACTTTCTATTATTGACTTAGAAACAGGTAAACAACCTATCGAAGACAAGAACTATGTTATTATTTTTAATGGTGAAATTTATAACTATCTTGAATTAAAAGATGAATTAAAGAGTAAATATAAATTTAAAACTAAATCTGATACCGAAGTTCTTTTAAAAGGTTTTGAAGAATGGGGTATTGATGTAGTTAACCATTTAAGAGGTATGTTTGCGTTTGCTATATATGATAAGAAAGAAAAAGAATTATATATAGCAAGAGACCAATGGGGAATTAAACCATTATACTATTATAAAAATAATAAATCATTTATGTTTGCATCTGAAATAAAAGCACTATTAGAACATCCTGATTTTAAGAAAGAGTTTAATGGAGATATATTAGCTAGTTATTTATGTTTTAACTCTGTTGCATCTGATGAATCTTTCTTTAAAGGTGTTTATAAATTAAAACCAGGTCATTATTTAAAATATAAAGATGGAAAAATAACTATTAAAAGATATTTTAA
>CAMYZQ010000088.1 GCA_947303895.1 uncultured Bacillota bacterium
AACACCCGGTTACAAGTAGTAAAACTCCTAATAATATCAATATTTTTTTCATATATTACTCTCCTAGAAAGTCATACTTAAAGACTTACCTTCAGTTCTTTCTTTTTCTTTTACTTCTTGATATAAATCTTCCATCATTTTAGCTTTTATTCCATGCTTTTTAATAATAGCATGAGCAGCATTTAATGCATTTAATCCTTCAATAGTCATACCAACTTCATTTTTAATTTCATCAAGGGTTTTACCTTGACCTAAAAGAATACCACATCTTTTATTTCTAGAATCTAAACTTGAACAAGTTGTATATAAATCTCCTACTCCTGCAGGACTAAGAACAGTTTTTATATCTACATTTAATGCATCACAGACAAGTATCATATCAAATAAACCTCTTTGGAAAGCAGTTGAACCAGCATTAGAACTATATCCATCTGGATCTTCCTTACCTACTCCAATAGCAACTATATTCTTTAAAGCTGCACAAATTTGCATACCATATGGATCATCACAATCTTCTAGTTCTAAATTTGTCTCTCTAAATAATGCTCTAAATCCATCTGGATTCTTTGGTTCATATAATGCAACACCTGTTTTAACTCCTCTAAAGATTTGTTCAGCATGTGATGGCCCTGAAATAACACCTATATTAGTTCCTAGAACTTCACTAGCTACTTCAGATAAAGTCTTTATTGAATTAGTTTCTTCATCATATTCCATACCTTTAGATGCAACAACTACTGATTGTTTAGGACTATATACATCTTTCATTTGTTCACAAGTACTTCTAATTGCAAATGATGGTGTAACTAAAATAATAAATTCAGTATCATGTATGGCAAAATTAATATCAGATGTAGCAAGTATATTTTTGTTAATATAACCATTTTCTATATACTTACATCTATGTTCATTATTAATGATATCTCTTTCAGCTGGATCAAATGCCCAGATTTTTACATCATGACCATTATTACTTATTAAATTAGCAAGTACACATCCAAAACTACCACTACCAACTATAGCAACTCTACTCATAAATTCCTACTTTCCTAGACAAAAGTTAGCAAATAATCTATCAATTAGCTTATCATCATAACTTTCGCCTATTATTTCATTTAATGTTTCACATATTTCTTTTATATCTATTTCAAGTATATCAATTGGAATACCACTATTAAATGATTCCATTAAGTGATTATTAATTGATATAGCTTTCTTAACTAATGATATTTGTCTACTATTAGATAAATATGTTAGTTCTTTATTATTTAATTCTTCTAGATTATATAAATCAGATATCTTATCTTTTAGAATATCTATATCTTTAGTAGCACTTACCTTTACTACATCTAATCCTGTTGTATCTAATTTAGTTTCTAGATCTATTTTATTAACCACAATTATTCTCTTTTTATCTTTTGTAATCTCTAATAGTTTCTTATCTTCTTCTGTTAGAGGTTCATTATTATTTAATACTAATATTATTAGGTTAGCATCTTTAATTAAGTTTAATGATTTCTCTACACCTATCTTTTCTACTACATCTTCAGTCTCTCTAATACCTGCAGTATCTATAATATTTAGTAAAACACCGCCTACTCTAATTTGTCCTTCTACAATATCTCTAGTTGTTCCAGCTATATCAGTAACTATTGCTTTATCCTCATTAATTAGTTTATTCAGTATAGAACTCTTCCCGACGTTCGGTCTACCTAATATTAATGTATTTATACCCTCTTTTATAATTTTACCATTTTCTGATTCAATTAAAAGTTTTTTTAACTTCTCATCTATAAATTTAGATACATCTTGTATTTGACCTTCAGTCATTACTTCAATATCTTCATACTCTGGGTAATCAATATTAACTTCTATATTTGAATTAATATCATATAATCTATCTACAATTTCATGAATTAAATTAGATATTTTACCTTCAATACCATTCATAGCAAGTTTTCTGGCATTTTCAGTTTTAGCATCTATCATATCCATAACAGATTCAGCTTCAAGTAAATCTATTCTTCCATTTAAGAATGCTCTTTTAGTAAATTCACCTGGTTCTGCTAATCTTGCGCCATTATTTAATAATAATTCTAATATTTTATTAGTAGAACTAATACCACCATGGCAATTAATTTCTACTATATCTTCTCTTGTAAATGTTTTAGGAGCCTTCATAATAGATATCATAACTTCATCTATTATTTCATTTCCATCAACAATATGACCATAATTAATTGTATGACTCTTCTTCTTAGTAAGATCTTTATCACAAATCTTATTAACTATACTAATGGCTTCATCACCACTAACTCTAACTATTGAAATAGCCCCTACTCCAACAGCAGTAGATATAGCACAAATAGTGTCGTTCATGATATCCCTCCTTTTTTTTGATTTATGTATTATAACTCATAATCCATTTTTTGACTACAATATCCTATTATAATAATATCATTTTTATTTATCTATTAGTTTAATTATATATCTATTTAACATAAATAGTGTAAAAAAAACAATCAAATGATTGTTTTATTCTACTGGTTTAATAACAACTGCTCTGTTAGGTTCTTCTCCTTCACTTTCAGTAGTTATTCCTTTGAAGTCTTTTAATACTTCATGTATTAATCTTCTTTCATAAGAGTTCATAGAATCCATTCTAACTGGTTCTTTAGTCTTTTGAACTTCTTTAGCTAAATTCTTAGCTAATCTTTCAATATGTCTTTGACTCTTTTCTTTATAATTTTCAACATCTAAAATAATATTTATATGCATACCAGTTTCTTTTGTAAGAACTGCTCTTAAAACATTTTGAATTGATGAAAGAGTTCTACCTTCTTTACCAATTAATATTGAACTATTTTCTGGATGAAGAATAATCTTTAAATAATTATCTTTTCTTAGAGTTTCAAAGTTAACTCCAACACCCATACCTTCAACTAATGTTTTTAAATATTCTTTTGAGAATGCTAATACATCACTTTTTAATACAAC
>CAMYZQ010000089.1 GCA_947303895.1 uncultured Bacillota bacterium
AAAATACTAAAGTAGATTTCTATCATATTAAAGGTATTATGGAAGAACTATTATACTTCCTAGGATATGATAATAGATATAGTTTACTTGTTAATGATTTAATTCCAAATGAATTACATCCTGGTGTTAGTGCATCTATAAATGTAAATGGAACTAATGTAGGTGTTATTGGTAAATTACATCCAAATGTAACTAAAGATAATGTTTACGTAATGGAAATTAACTTAACTAAATTATTAAATATTAGAACAGGTTCAATGAAATACAAAGACTTCTCTAAGTTTCCAAGTATTTATAAAGATGCTGCATTCATATTTGATAATAAAGTAACTAATAAAGAAGTACTAGATGTTATTAAAAAAGCTGGTGGAAGATTACTTGTATCTTCACAAATATTCGATGTTTATGAAAATATTGAACCAGGTAAAAAATCAATGGCATATAATATGGTATTTAGTGATCCATCTAAGACTTTATCTGACGAAGAAGTTATGGAAGTATTTAACAAGATAATATTTGAAGTAGAAACTAAATTAAATGCTAAATTAAGAGGATAACATCCTCTTTTTTATGTTATAATTTATTTAACGGAGGATTTGGTTATGTTAACTTATAAAGAATATCACGAAATAAAAAAATATGTAGATGGCGGTAATGTAGAAGGTTTAGTAGAGTATTGTAAAAGAAATAAACGAATCGAAGGAGTAGATTTGGCAGGAAGAACACTATATGGTATTTTACTTAGTGGTGATATTGAGGCTGCAAAAGAGATTATTAAAGAGCACAGACAAGAATACTATTTAAATGTTATAAAAGAAGAATTAGTAGAATTCTTTAAAGTACATGTTGATAAGTATAGAAGTCCAAAACCATTTTATAGTTATTGTGGTGAAGAATCAGATAGTTTAGTTTTATGTAACGGATATAGTTTTGTTACACTTGATTCCAAAGTAGAAATACCTAAATCTATTAAAAGAAAAAGAAATGATGATTCAGAAGTTGTTTCCAAAGCTATAGAAAGAGCTGGAGAAATGGAAAATCAATGTGTGTATGAAGTAGATCTTGAAAAACCAAGAGAAGTTGATAAAAAAGAATATAGAAATGCTGAAAATAAAGAATGCCTAGTAGTAAAAAAAGATGATGGTTCATTTGAAAAAAGTATGCTTTTGGTATTTGATAAGAGATATTTATCAAGAGCAAAAGCTTTATTAGGAGACCCAGCTGATTTAACATGTAGAGCAAATTATGATGCTGAATATCCAATGTGTCTTATTTCATCACCTAATGGTAGAGCTTTAGTATTGGGATATGATTATACAGGATTAATACCAAGAAAAGGATAATAATAGATTATCCTTTTTATTATGTTATAATAATTGTAGGTGATATAAATGAAAGTAATTACATTAAAACAACCTTGGGCTACTTTAATAGCAGAAGGTTTAAAAGAATATGAATTTAGATCATGGAAATTAAATTATAGAGGAGAACTTCTTATACATGCTGGAGTAGGAGAAGATAAAGAAGCAATGGAAAAGTATAAACATTTAGGTTTAGAATTTCCACATAAAAGAATAATAGCTAAAGTAGTAGTAGAAGACTGTATTAAATTAACTCCTGAAATAAATAATGAAATTAATAAATTAAATCCACTTGTATATGGAAACTATAAAAGAGATGGTTATGCTTGGAAACTTACTAACATAACTAAACTTAATATAGATAAAGAAGTATCAGGTCAACAAGGACTATGGAATTATGATGAATAATTACGTATATCATGGAAGTAATATTACTGGATTAAAATCTTTAATACCAAATAAGAGTACTCATAATAAACTTTGGGTATATGCATCTAAAACTAGAGAAACTGCTGTTATCTTTATAAGTAATAAGGGTAGTGATTTATATTATGATCTTAGTTCTAATAATGACATAATAGAATTAACTGAAAGAAAAGAAGGTATGTTTAAAGATATCTTTAATATATCTGGTTCAGTTTATTATCTTAATCCAGATGATTTTATAGATAATCAAACCGGATGGAGTATGGAAGTAGTTAGTGATAAAGAAGTAAATATTATTAAAGAAGAACATATAGATAATGTTTATGATGAAATAATTAGACTTAGTAATGAAGGAAAAATAAAACTATATTTATATCCTGAAAGGCCAAAAAGAATACCTTTAGATAATAGTGATCTTATTCCAAGAGTTAAAAGATGGGAAAAAAATGGATATAATATTCAAAAGTTTTTTGATTTATATCCAGAATTAGTAGATAAATATAAAGAATAATCAATAGATTATTCTTTTTATGTTATAATTAAAGTAGGGTGGTAAATATGAAAAAAGTAATATTAGTGGATGGTAATAATTTACTATTTAGAAGTTATTATGCAACTGCTTATTCAGGTAATTTAATGAATAATTCTAAGGGATTTCCTACTAATGGATTATATGGTCTTGTTAATATGCTTAATAAGATTATTAAAGAAGAAAAACCTGAATATATGTTAGTAGCTTTTGATAAAGGTAAAACTTTTAGACATGAAAAGTATAAAAGTTATAAAGAAGGTAGAATTAAGACTCCAGATGATTTATTAAAACAATTTGAAGTAGCTAAAAAATTAGTTCCTTTAATGGGAATTAAAATGTATGAAATAGATAATTATGAAGCTGATGATATTATTGGTACTTATTCAAGACTCGTTAGTGAAGATAAAGACTTTGATTCTTTAATAGTAAGTAGTGATAAAGATTTGCTTCAATTAATTAATAAAGAAAATACTGTTAAACTTTTAAAGAGTAAAGATTATATTATGATGGATGAAGAAACATTCTTTAAAGAATATGGTATTACACCAGATAAAATGATAGACCTTAAAGGATTAATGGGAGATTCATCTGATAATATACCTGGTG
>CAMYZQ010000090.1 GCA_947303895.1 uncultured Bacillota bacterium
CTTGGAGAATCAAGAAATATACCTGCTGTTAAAGCATTCCACTCAGTAGAAAATAGTAAGATAAAAGAGTTCGTTGAAGGTCTTGGAATACAACCTGAAATAGACGAAAATGGATATATTCATGAAGCACATGCTCTTGGAGCATTTAATGGTTCTAATCCAGTGCAAATGGCTGGAGCTTACGCAGCATTTGGTAATGGTGGATACTTCACTAAACCATATACTGTTACTAAAGTAGAATATATAGATACTGGTAAAACAGTTAGTTTAAAGAACAAAACAGAAAAAGCTATGTCTGATTCAACAGCATTTATGATTACAGATTCATTAATTTGGGCAGTTGAAGGATATGGTAATATTGGTGGTAGAGTTAGAGGAGTTAAGATAGCTGCTAAAACTGGTACTACAAACTTTACTAATTCAATTTTAAGACAATATAAATTCCCATCATCAGCAGTTAATGATATGTGGACTGTTGGTTATACTCCAGAGTATTCAGTAGCTATTTGGTATGGTTATGATACTCTAGAAGAAGGATATTATAATACTAATGCTAGTGGTAGAGCTAAGAACCAAATATTCTTAAAGGTTATTGATATAGTATCTGATGACAAATCCGGAAATAAGGGATTTAAAGTACCCTCAAGCGTTACAAGAGTAACTATTGAAAAGGAAACAATGCCTGCTTTATTACCAGGTGAAAATACACCAGATGATATGAAAGTTACAGATTATTGTGCTAGAAAATCATTACCTGGCGGAACTTCTGAAAGATTTAATAAGTTACCTAATGTTACATCATTAACTAGTAGTGCTACTGATAAGTCTGTAGTATTAAAATGGGATGCTGCTAGTATTCCAGGATACTATGATGATGAAAACTTAAAGAAATTAAATGAAATATATTTTGCAAAACATGTAGATGAAAACTTACAAGAAAGAAAGAATACTTTAGGACCTTGGGGTTATGAAGTACTTGAAAAGAATAATAAAACTGGTGAAGAAACATCATTAGGATTTACAACTAGTACAACTATGACTGTTACTAGAAAAGATTATGATGCTACTTATACAGTTAAAACTGCATGGCAAAATGACTGGATAGTTAGATCTACTGGTACTTCAGTAGAAGTTAAAACTAATAAACCAGAAGAAGCTACATTTACTAATTCATTTGGTTATAATCCAGTAAGATATAGTAAATCAACAGATGCATTCTTTGATAATTCAGATAATCAAATATCTAATATTAAAGATGATATAACTGTTAAAGGAACTGATGGAATAATATCTAATCCAAGTTTATCTATTAGTTGCTCTATTCCATGTAATGCTGATGGTACTCCAAAAAATACTGAAGCTATTAATAGTTATACTATAACTTATACATTAACTTATGAAGGTAAAACATTTAAATTACCTACATATAGAACAGTTAATATTGTAGATTAAAAAAAGGCTGAAATTATTCAGTCTTTTCTTTTTGTACTATTTTTTCTAGTTCCTCTACAGCCATATTAAGGTCATCATTAACGATATTATAATCATATCTAGTAGATGCCTCTATTTCTTTTTTTGCTGTCTCTAATCTATCTTCTATGTCTTCTAAAGATACATTACCTCTTTTGATTAATCTATCTTTTAAAACATCCATAGATGGTGGTAATAAGAATATAGATACTGAATCAGGATATATCTTCTTAATATTAGCTTCCCCTTCTACTTCTATAATCATTATTACATCTATACCACTATTTAACTTTTCATCTAAAGTATTCTTTAAAGTTCCATAATAATTATGATTATAAATAGTGTATTCTAATAACTCACCATTTTTAATCTTTTCTTCGAATTCTTCTTTAGTAATAAAATGATATGTCTTATCAGGTATATCTCCTTCTCTCATAGGTCTAGATGTACAAGATACACTCTTATAAGCATTATTTCTTTTTAAATATTCAGATACAATAGTATCTTTTCCTATTCCACTAGGACCACTAACTATTATTAATTTACCCTTCATATTTACTCCTATTTATTAGTATTATGATAATAATTGAATTCTGATAATTCCATAGATAATTTATCTAATTCTTCGTTTTCTTCTTGGTTTAAGATATCTTCTAATTCAAATATTAAACCATCTATAGTTTTATTAGAATACTCAATATCATATCTTTTAAGAATATCTATTTGTCTTTTAGTAAGATATAAATCATCATTAATTTTTTCTAATTGATTTTCTTCAAATATATCTTGAATAACTCTATCTAATTCATTCATTGTCTATCTCCATTAATGCGCTAAGTAATCCTAGCTTTCCATATTCATATGTTAAAGAACCTTGTTGATATGCTGAGAAAGGCTCTCTAAGAGGTCCATCACAGCTAAGTTCTATTGAAGAACCTTGAGTAAATGATCCTGATGCCATAATAACATCATCTTCATAACCAGGCATATAAGCAGGTATAGGTACTACATTAGAATCTATTGGAGATCCCTTTTGTATACCTTGGCAATATTTAATTAATTTATCTCTATCATGGAATATAATATTTTGAACTATATCCACTCTTTCTTCATTATATTTAGGATCTACTTCATAACCAAAGCTTTCCATTACTTTAGCAGTTAATACTGCTGTTTTTAAAGCATTCCTAACTACTGAAGGTGCTAAGAATAATCCTTTTAATATATCTCTATTAGAGTTCTGTGTAGGACCTACTTCTTTACCTTCTCCAGGAAGAGTAAGTCTTTCTGCACATAATTTAATTAAATTAGCTTTACCAACAATATAACCTCCATTAGATGCTATACCAGCTCCTAAGTTCTTAATAAGTGAACCACAAGCTATATCTACTCCTACTTCAGTTACTTCTTTCTTATTAACAAATTCACA
>CAMYZQ010000091.1 GCA_947303895.1 uncultured Bacillota bacterium
TTATTTGCTAAAGCAGGTAATGATTATGATACATCAACAGGTTTAGAAACTGAAAAAGTAGCTAAAGCTATTAGATTTATTGTAGAATGCGAAGATGATGTAATTATTCCTGAGTTTGGAATAAAGGATATTGAGAATTATTAATAGGAGTAAATATGGGATTAATTAGTACTTTACTTGGAGAAGACAAAAAGAAACAAGAACCAAAAAAAGAAAAATCTTTATTAGAAACATTAACAGAAACAAAAGATCCAGATTATACTGAAGAAGATCTAGATGATTATGGATTAACTGATTGGGAAAAAGATGAAATAAAGAAAGGTAACCAAGATATTTGGGACTTTGAAGAAGAAGATAAAGATGATGATAGTTATTATGGAGAAGATGATGATTAATCATCTTTTTTATTTGTAAATCACATGTATACATATATTGAAAATTATATAAACTGTTGTTAATCTATAATTAGGAGAGTGTGCATATGAAGAAATTAAGTAAGAAAACAATTATTTTTGCTATTGCATATATTATTATTGGCTTCTTTCTTGTTAAGAATGTGGGCACTACAGTAATAGATATATATAAGAAGAAAGCAGAAAAGAAAGAATTAAATACTCAATTAGTAGAATTAAAAGATAAAGAAGAAGAATTAAAAGGAACTGTTACTAAACTTCAAAATCCAGACTACATTGAGAAATATGCTAGAGAAAAATATTTATATTCTAAAAATGGAGAAATAATAATAAGAATACCTGAATAGGTATTCTTTTTAGTGGAATTAATAATTATTTATCAAATATAATATATGGAATATTTGGTTAGAGTGTCATCCTCTTTTTTTGAAAGGAGGTGATAAGATGAATAAAAGAGTTTATATTATTAAGCTTCTTAGATACATCGCTATCATTTTATCACTAATTACTTTACTTGTAATAGTAATAAAAAAGACACTCTAATCTGAGTGTCGCCAACAAACAAAGGATGACACTTGGATAAACCAAGTATTCCTCTAACTAAATAATAACATATATATTATTAATATTCAATAATATATCTTGTAAATTCATGTATAACTATATTGAACTATTAATTAATATATATCTATAATATAATTAGAAATGTGCTTAATTTGATTTTTTTTAAATTTGTGTTATTATATTCGCGGTGGAAAAAATGGATTTAAATACAGTTAATATATTAGTATTTGCATATATAGGAGACTCTATATATGAACTAATGATTAGAAATTATTTAATTAATAAAGGTATAAACAAAGTTAATAAGTTACAAACTATGGCTAAAAACTATGTAACTGCTAAAGCGCAGGCTAAGTTTATAACTAAACTCCTTGATGAGAACTTATTAACAGAAGAAGAAATAGACATAGTTAAAAGAGGTAGAAATGCTAAAGTATATTCTCACCCAAAGAATACAGATATACTTACATATAAACATGCTACTTCTTTAGAATGTTTATTTGGATATTTATATTTAAAACAAGATATGAATAGAATAAATGAACTTATAAGAATAATTACGGAGGAATAAAATGATAGTATACGGAAAGAATGTTTTTAAAGAAACTATTAATAGTGATAAGAAAATAAATCAAATATATCTATCAAATTCATTTGATGACAAGGATATTTTAGAAGATATAGCAAATAATAATATTAGAGTCATTAAAATGGATAAAAAACAAATGGATAGAAAATTTGAAGGTAATCATCAAGGTATAGTATTAGATATAGAAGATTACAAATATAAATCTATTAAAGATGTACTTGATAAAAACTTTGTAGTAATGTTAGATCATTTAGAAGATCCACATAACTTAGGGGCTATTATAAGAACTGCTGAATCAGCAGGAGTAGATGCTATTATAATTCCTAATAAAAGAAGTGTACAAATAACAGGTACTGTTATGAAAGTTAGTGCAGGCGCACTATCTAACATAGATGTAGTAGAAGTAAGTAATTTAGCTAATGCAATTGATACTTTAAAAGATAATGGATTCTGGGTATATTCTTCATGTATGGACGGAGAAGATTATTCTAAAGTTAAATATGACTCTAAGACATGTCTTATTATAGGATCTGAGGGTGATGGTGTTAGTAAACTAGTAAAAGATAAAAGTGACTTTATAATAGGTATTCCTATGAAAGGTAAAGTAAATAGTTTAAATGCATCAGTAGCAGCAGGTATCCTTATATATGAAGTCATTAAACAAAAAGGTGAATAATATGTATAAGAATGAAAATGATAATGAGCTTTTATATTTAATTTCAGAAAATAATGAAGATGCTAAAGATGTATTCTATGAAAAGTATAAAGAAATTATAGAAATAAAAGCTAAGAAGTATGCTAATTTCTTAAATTCTAAAGGTTATGAATTAGGAGATCTAGTTCAAGAAGGTATGATAGGATTATCTCAAGCAATAGTAGACTTTAAAGAACAAAAGAATGTACAATTTAGTACATTTGCTAATATATGTATAGATAGACAAATGTATTCATTTATTAGAAATATAACTAGAGATAAACATAGAATATTAAATGATTCGTTATCTATAGATACTACTACTGATAATAGTGGTAGACCTTTAATAGATCTATTATTTGATGATAAGAATATTAATCCTGAAGATTCATTTATTGAAATGGAAGAAAAGAATGAACTATTTAATAAAGTAAAAGACGTATTAACAGAGTCTGAATACAATGTATTTGAACTTAGAATGCAAGGATTTACTTATAAAGAAATAGGTATATTATTAAATATGACTCCAAAAGCAGTAGATGGATGTATTTCTAGAATTAAGAATAAAGTGCAAAATATAATAAAGAGTACTGAATAAAGAGATTTAATCTCTTTTTTTAGTGGATAAATATAAT
>CAMYZQ010000092.1 GCA_947303895.1 uncultured Bacillota bacterium
GGAATGATGAATGCTGGAAAAGAATCAATGGCTCAAGCAATGTCTAATGTAATGCCATCAAGGAGTATGTATAGAAGAAGATACAGAGGGAGAGATGATTAATGTATATAACAGTACCAAGTATTAAAAAGACTCTAGGAAAATATATAGAGATGAAAGATTTATACATAGGTCTTCCTATGTTATTTTCATTTTTACTATTATTTTCATTCTCGAGTCATAAATTATTTTCATTATTGTATTTAACAATTTGTGTTTTTCTTATGTTACCAGTTAAGGTATCAAAGAAGAATAGAATGTATAAAGTTGTAGCTCTTTTCTTTAGGTATATAACTAGATGTAAAGAGTTTGCTTATAAAAGAAATGGAGATGAGGTAGATTGGAAAGAAAAACTAAAGATGAAAAAAATCTAAAAAAAGCAAAAAAGATTGATTCCAAGGCAAATAGAAAATATTCATCTAGAAGTCAAATGAAAAGAAGAATTAAAAATTCTAAAACAGTTACCAATGTTAAAGAAATTGGTGATGATGGATTAATCTATTTAAAGTCTGGAGAAGTTGCTACATTAATTGAAGTTAAAGCTATCGATTTATCTCTAACAAGTAATCATGAAAAGAATCTTTTCTTTTCTATGTTAAAAGCATTATATCAAGTACCTAATTTAAATTTAAAATGTTATAAATTAAATGAAAAATTAAACTTAAATGCTAATAAAGTTAGTTTAGATAAAAAGATAGAAAAATTTCAAGATGATGAAGGCAAGAAGTTATTATTAGAAGAATCTAGAAATTTAATTGATGATCTAGAAGAGAAAAACTTTACTGTATCAAGTAAATATTTTTGGGTATTAATAGCAAAAGATACAGCAGTATTAAATAAACAATTAGATGAAATAGAAGATATTACTTTAAATATCGTTCCAAGAATTTATATTGAAAGTGTTACTAATAAACTTGAAATATATAAATTTTTATCTAATTTATATCTAACATCTAATTCACTAGATGAATTAGTATGGAGTGATTTACCAAGTTTGGTGAGTCCAATGAATATGTCAGAAAAAACAGATAGAATGAAATTTGATGATAAAGAATTTCAAATTTTAACTGTTAAAAATGTTCCACCATTTGTAAGTGAATTATTTTTTGAAGATATATTCAATTACCCAGATGTTAGAGCTTCAATAGGAATACAAGAATGTATTACTCAAGAAGAATTAATTAGATGGGTTAATTCACAATATCAGTTTTTATTAACTGATAGAAATACTACTAAAAAATTAAGTGATGCTACTGAGTTAGATACTCAAAAAGAAAACTTTCAAGCTTTAATGCAAGATATTAAAAATGGTGATGAAAAGATAAAAGAAGTGTCACTTATTTTAATAGTAGAGGGAGATAAAAAACATAGAGAAGAAGTAATAAGAGATTTAAAAAGAATAGCTGATTCATATCAAATTAAATTAGATGTTCCTAGATTAAGACAAATGGAAGCATGGCAAAGTTATGATTTATCAACTAAGACTTTTGAAGATTATTGCTTTTATCTACCAACACTAACATTAAGTGCTGGATTCCCATTTACTAGAACTTATTTTAATGATTCAAATGGTTATATGTTTGGTGTAGATATTCATACATCTTTACCAATATTCTTTGATCCATTTGTTTTAAATAATTCTAGAACTTCTCATAACATGGCAATTATATCTTCAACTGGTGGAGGTAAATCTTATACTATGAAAAAGATGATTGTTAATGAGTATGGAAGAGGAACAAAAATATTTATATTTGATGCTGAAAATGAATATAAAAGAATCGTTGAAGCAAATAAAGGCGAATACATAGATCTTTATTCAAAAACTGGTGGAATTATAAATCCATTACAAATAAGATTTATTCCATCAGATGATGAGAATCATGATACTAAAGAAACCGATTGTCCTTTAGCTAAACATTTAGGATTCTTAGAAGCATTCTTTAAAACAGCATTTGAAAGTATAACAGAAAAAGAACTTGTAATGTTACTTGCTATAGTTGAAAAACTATATAACAAGAAAGGTATATTTAAGAATACATCTATAAATACACTTCAAAATATGCAACCTGAAGAATTTCCTATATTCTCTGAATTATATGAATTCTTACCAGAATATAAGAAAGATGTAGATAGTAAAGAAAAGGAAAAAATAATTGAACAATTAGATATTCTTTTATCTAGATTTTTAACTGGAACAGATTCATATTTGTTTGATGGTCATACTAATATAGACTTATCTAATGACTTAATTGCATTTAACTTACAAGAACTTTTATATAGTGGTAATCAAAGATTAATTAATACTCAAACACTAAATCTATTAACTTATTTAAATAATAGTATTGTTGCTAATAAAATTAATAACGATAAAGTTAAATTAGAAGATAGAAAACATGTAATGATTATAGCTGATGAATTTCACTTATTCATAGATGAAAATAACTTTGAAGTATTAAGAAACTTTGGTCAACTAGCTAGAAGAATTAGAAAGTATTCTGGATCACTTGTTGTTGCAACTCAATCTGTAAAAGACTTTGTAGGTAGTCAATCTATCTTAAGACATTCAACAGCAATATTTAATAATTGCCAATATCAAATGATAGGAATGTTAAAAGAAGATGATCTACTTGCATATCTAGAACTATTTAAACAAAATCCTTTAACAGATACTCAAAAGAATTTCTTAATGAGTGCAAGAAGAGGAGAATTCTTACTTAATATAGATTCTAAAAA
>CAMYZQ010000093.1 GCA_947303895.1 uncultured Bacillota bacterium
CTTTAAAAGGAGATGACCTTACTATTTATGGTAATGGTTCACAAACTAGAAGTTTTTGCTATGTTGATGATTTAGTAGATGGTATGGTTAAAATGATGGCATCAAATATTACTGGCCCAGTTAACTTAGGTAATCCAGGTGAGTTTACAATAAGACAGTTAGCTGATATTGTATTAGAAATGATTGATACAGAATCACAATTAGTGCATAAAGATTTACCATCTGATGACCCTACAATGAGGAAACCTAATATCAATTTGGCTAAGAAAGAATTGAATTGGGAACCTAAAATTCAGTTAAAAGAAGGTTTAGAAAAAACAATAAAGTATTTTAAGAGCAAATGTTAGAAAATGTATATGCATCATATAGGTCTTTAGCTGATGAAATAAATTGGAAACAGTACGACCAAAATGAATTATTCTTCAACTATCTAAAATATAAAGATTCTGATAAAGATTTAGCAGAGAAATTTTACTCTGCTATTCTTTGTCGTTACTGAGGTTATACAGGCAGACTATATTTAAAGTGTGCTAAAAATATAACCTTTGAAGAATGTTATGATGTACTTATAGATACTATAAATTATTTAATTGAAAAACAAGTATGGAATAACCCAGAAAGTTCTTTATACCAAGACCCTAAAGGGCCAGAAAAGGCTTTTCACTTAGTACTTAAAAGACAGCTAAGTCTTATAATGGCCAAAAAGACTGCTGACAAAAGAAAAAGTGAATTCAAGTCTTTGAGTATTGATGAGATACATGAAAAATATTCTGACTCAGCTGAAGGGTTATTTAATTTTATAAATACTGAAGAAAATAGCGAAAATATAATACTTATAGATTATATTAAAAGTAGACCAATTTCAGATATTATAATATTAGATAAAGTTTGTTTTTCTAATTGGACTTCATTTAGAAGTATAATTACCGATTTAAAATCATTAGATGAAGATAATTTTAGTTATTATGCTAATAGGTATAATATAAATTTAGAAGACTATAATGAAATTACCGCGGATTTTAAAACTTCAAGTAATAAGAAAATTCATAGAGAGATTAAAAAGGTATTATACTTAGTAGGTAAAGACTGGAAAAATTAGTTTATTTTTGTGAAAATTTATATTAAAATAATAACACATAGTTGTTATATTTTAATAGTCGGAAAGGTAATATATGGATTCAAAAGTTAAAAGTGATAATTATTTTGTAGTACCAGGTTGGGCAATATTAGAACTAGGTTTAAAAGGTAATGATTTATTAGTCTATTCTATTATTTATGGTTTTTCACAAGATGATAATTATTTTTGTGGTAGTTTAAAATACTTAGAAGATTGGACTAATAGTTCAAGACAGGGTATTTTAAAAAATATTAACTATTTATTAAATAGGGGTTTAATAGAAAAATTAGATATACCTGGGTCTAAAACTAACTGTTATAAAGCTAAACGTGTAAACTCTGTTACAGAAAGTGTGAACTCTGTTACTACTGATGTAAACTCTGTTAACACTGAGGGTGAACTTAGTTCACATAATAATATAGATAATACTAAAGATAATAATAAAGAGAAAGATATATACGTTAAGTCGACTACAAAAAAGATAATAGATTATTTAAATGAAATATGTCATACCAATTTTAAGTCTTCTACTTCAAATACAAATAAAATAGTAAAGGCGCGCCTGAATGAAGGATTTAGTTTACAAGATTTCTATAAAGTTATAGAATATAAATACCAAACATGGGGCGTTACTCCATTTAAATTTTCTAGTGGAAAATCTAGTGAATATTATTTAAGGCCAGCTACATTATTTGGTGAAAAATTTGAAACATATTTATACGAAGCTAATTCATTTATAGCAGAAGTAAATAAGCTAAAAGAAAATGAAGAAAAATCTAAAAAAGAAGAAATAGATTTTGATAATATCGAAATTTATAAAGAATATTAAGGAGGTGTTGTATGATTGACACATCTCAATGTTGGTTAAAAGATAATTGTAATCAAATTGACTGTGATAAAGAATATTGTATTAAACTGTTAAAGTTAGATTATCTTTATAATGAAGCTAATATATCTTTAAATCAGAGAGAAAATGTAAAATTAAGTATTTCTAATATTAATAAAGAAGATGAAGATGCTTTTAAATATCTAAGTAAATTCTGTGAAAATATTTTAGATAATATAAGTAATGGTAGAAATATTTATATTTATTCTGAAAATGTTGGTAACGGTAAAACAGTTTGGTCAATAAAAATACTACAAGCATATTTTAATAAAATATGGCCAACAAGTAAATTAGAATGTAGAGCATTATTTATTCATGTACCACAGTTCTTATTAGCGCTGAAAGATAATATTTCAGAAAAAAGTGAGTATATTCAGCATGTAAAAGAAAATATTCTTAATTGTGATTTAGTAATTTTTGATGAATTAGGGACAAAGGCAGCAACACAGTTTGAATTAGAACATTTATTAAGTTATATTAATACTAGACTAAGTTTCGGTAAGAGTTGTATATATACTTCTAATATTAAACCTAATTCTTTAGCAAATTTATTAGGTGATAGATTAGCTAGTAGAGTAATTAACTTATCAGAATGTGTTGAATTAAAAGGGCCTGATATGAGAAAATTAACTTTAAAGAAAGGTGAATAAT
>CAMYZQ010000094.1 GCA_947303895.1 uncultured Bacillota bacterium
GAGTGGTATAATTCTAATAGATTTTACAAAAGAAAGGAGCAAAACAAAAAATGTCTACAACTCAGAATAAAGAAGATGCTGATATAAAGTCCTTATATGGAAGGGCTTGCATACTTCCTAAGGATGATTTTATAAAGCAATATGGAATTAATGAAAATGGATTAACTACAGAACAAGCACAAGAAAGATTAAAAAAATATGGATTAAATCAAATTAGTGGAACAAAACCAAAGAAATGGTATAACTATCTTTTAGAAAGTTTATTTACACCTTTTAATAGCATCTTGCTCCGGTATTGTTCTAATTTTATTTTACACTGATGTTTATCTTGCAGAAAAACCAAGCTATGCAAATATTATTGTAATATTAGTTTTAGTTACTGCAAGTACTTTGCTAGAATTTTTCGAAGAATTTCGTTCAAATAAAGCTGCAGAGAAATTAAAAGAATTAGTTGCAACAAACGCTACAGTATTAAGAGATGGAAAAAAAATACAAATCCCGATAAAAGAAGTAACTTTAGGAGATATAGTTCTGCTTTCTGCAGGCTCAATGATTCCAGCAGATTTAAGAGTTTTGCAATCAAAAGATGTTTATGTTGGTCAATCCTCTTTAACTGGAGAAGCTGAAAGTGTAAGAAAGCTTTCCTTTACTCAAGTTACTCTTGATGAAATAGATAATGTCTCAGACTTAGATACTATATGTTTTATGGGAACAAATGTAATTAGTGGATCTGCTAAATGTGCTGTTATAAAAACTGCTGATAGCACATATTTTGGAAAAGTTGCAAAAAATATAACAAATAATCAATCTAAATCAGCTTTTCAAATAGGAATAGAAAATATTAGTAAATTGCTAATAAAGTTTATGTTTATTCTAACTCCTATAGTCTTTATATTAAATGCTTGGAAACATTCTCCAGTAACTGCTTTTACTTTTGCAGTTGCTATAGCAATTTGTATTACTCCTCTTCTTCTTCCTGTTATTTTATCTTCTAGTTTGTCAAACGGTGCTGTAAAAATGTCAAAGAAAAAAACTATTGTAAAAAAACTTGATTCTATTCAAAGTTTTGGAGCGATGAATATTCTTTGTACAGATAAAACCCGGTACTTTAACAGAAGATAGAATTGTTTTAGAAAAATACCTAGATATACATGGAAATGAAGATTTAAGAATTTTAAAACATGCTTTTTTAAACTCATATTTTCAAACAGGATTAAGAGGAAATATTGATGAAGCTGTTGTAAAAAGAGCTTTAGAAAACAATATGGGTGAATACACAGAAAAGTATAAATTAATTGATGAAATTCCTTTTGATTTTTCTCGTAGACGTTTATCTGTTATTGTCACAGATGGAACCAAAAGACAAATGATAACAAAGGGTGCTGTTGAAGAAATTTTAGAACTTTGTACTTTGGTAGATTATAAAGGACAGGTTTCTCCTATTACTAATCAAATTAAAGATAATATTAAGCAAATTTCAAAAAAGCTTAATAAAGATGGCTTAAGAGTAATTGCTGTTTGCCAAAAAAATAATGTAAGGCAAGATTCAACTATTTTTGATGTTGATGATGAAAAAGAGATGGTTCTTTTAGGTTTTATTGGCTTCTTAGACCCTCCAAAAGAATCTGCAAAATCAGCCATTGAAAAATTAAATAAAGCTGGAATTCGTGTAGTTGTATTAACAGGTGATAATGAAGATGTAACTCGATGTATTTGTGAAAGAGTAAATATAAATTCAAAAGATATCGTAACAGGAAGTGAACTTGATAAACTTTCAGATAGTGGAGTTTTCAGACTTTTAAGACATACCAATATTTTTGTAAAACTATCTCCTATTCAAAAAGCTAGAATTGTAAGGCTTTTAAAAGAAGCTGGAAATGTTGTTGGATATATGGGTGATGGAATAAATGATGCTCCTTCACTTACACATGCAGATGTTGGAGTTTCAGTTGATACAGCTGTAGATATTGCAAAAGAATCTGCAGATATTATTCTTTTAGAAAAAGATTTACATGTTTTATTAGATGGGGTTCGAGAAGGTAGAAAAACTTTTGGTAATTTGATGAAATATATTAAAATGGCAACAAGTTTTAATTTTGGAGAAGTTATGTCTGTAATTATTGCAAGTGTGCTTCTACCATTTTTACCAGAAACACCAATACAATTATTAGTTGAAGGCTTGCTATATGATTTCGGACAACTAACTCTACCTTTTGATAATGTAGATGAAGAATATTTAAAAAAACCGAGAAGATTTGATATTAAGAGTTTAAAGCATTTTATGCTAATTATGGGACCACTAAGTTCTGCCTTTGACATACTTGTGTTTGCTTTTCTCTGGTTTGTATTTAAAATACGAGAAGTCGCAATCTTCCAAACTGTTTGGTTTACTTACAGTATTGTGTCAAACTTACTCGGAATGCATATTATAAGAACAGCAAAGATTCCTTTTGTGCAAAGTAATGCACATAAATTTGTATACTTTTCTTCTATTCTACTTAGTATAATAGGAATACTTGTACCTTTTACTTGGATTGGTCAAATAATTGGCTTAGTTCCTATCCCTATCTATCTAATGAGTATTATTCTAGGTGTTCCAATTTTATACTGCTTTGTTGCTCTATTTGTAAAGAAAATATAT
>CAMYZQ010000095.1 GCA_947303895.1 uncultured Bacillota bacterium
TTATTAAATACATCTTTACCTCTTTTTGCCCATCTAAGAGTTCTTTCAACTGATTCTTCAACATACTTTCTAGTATGAGGAAAACCTACACATTCATCAAAAGACATAGCTATATCACTATCTAATTTATTTTGAATCTCTATAGATTTTTCTGGAGTAAGTAATAATTTATCACCATTTAAATGGCTCTTAAACATAACTCCTTCTTCAGTTATATCTTTTGGTTTAGCTAAGCTAAATACTTGAAATCCACCTGAGTCTGTTAGTATTGGACCTTTATAATTCATAAACTTATGTAGTCCACCTGCTTTAGCTACTATATCTTCACCAGGTCTAAGCCATAAGTGATATGTATTAGCAAGTATTATACCAGCATTAACATCATAAAGTTCTTCGACTGATAATGTTTTAACTGTGCCCTGCGTCCCAACAGGCATAAACATTGGTGTTTCAAAAGTACCATGATTAGTTATTAACTTACCATGTCTAGCTTTAGTATTTTTTTCTCCCTTAATTAATTCATATTTTATTTTCATATTAACCTCTAATCTATTATTAGCATAGCATCACCAAATGAAAAGAATCTATATTTTTCATCTACGGCTTCTTTGTATGCTTTCATAATATTATCTTTACCTGCTAAAGCACTAACTAGCATTACTAAAGTACTCTTAGGTAAATGAAAGTTTGTTATTAAATTATCAACAGCTTTAAATTCATATCCTGGATATATAAATATATCAGTATCTGATACTTCAGAAGTAAACTTAGGATATCTAGATAGATTTGTTTCAAGTACTCTTGTTGATGTAGTACCTACTACAAATATCTTGTTACCTCTTTCTCTTACTTTATTTAATTTATCAGCTGAATCACTAGTTAATATATAACTTTCAGTATGCATTTTATGTTTTAATATATCTTCTTCCATAACAGGTCTAAATGTTCCAAGTCCTACATGTAATGTTACTGGTATTATTTCAATACCTTTTTCTTTTATTTTTTCTAGTAATTCTTCAGTAAAATGTAATCCTGCTGTTGGAGCAGCTGCTGATCCATAATCCTTCGCATATACTGTTTGATACATATTACCATCTTCTAACTTCTCATGTATATATGGAGGAAGTGGCATTGTTCCTAGTCTTTCTAATATTTCAAGTAAAATACCATTATAAAGTAACTTAACAAATGTAATACCATCATTATCAAGTTTAGTTACTTTTGCTTTTAATGAACCATCACCAAATGAAATAATAGTTCCTTCTTTTAATCTCTTTTGAGGTTTAGATAAACATTCCCATGTATCTTCTCCATGATCTTTAAGTAGTAATAATTCTATTACTGCTCCAGTATCTTCTTTAGTACCTATTATTCTAGCTGGTATAACTTTAGTATCATTAATAACTATTGCATCTCCAGGGTTTAAATAATCTATAATATCTTTAAAAACTTTATGTTCTATTTCACCAGTTTTTTTATGTAATACAAGTAGTCTTGCTTCATCTCTATCTTTTAATGGAGTTTGAGCAATTAATTCTTCTGGTAAATAGTAATCAAAATCTGAAGTTTTCATAAAAATCACCAAAGATATTATAACATGTTATTACTTATTTATCACTAATTTCTTTTATTTCTATATCATCAATAGATTTATTTGGAGTTGGTAAATTTTCAGGCATAGTTCCACCTAATTTTCGAATTGTTTTTCTAACCTCTTTTCCAACTTCATTATGAGTATTACATGCCTCTATTTCACCATATATATGATTATTATTAATTGATTGATCTGTAAGTGATATTCTAAATTGATTATATATTAATTCATCACTATCCATAAAATCTAATATATCTTGTCTATATTTTAAATTTTTTCTTTTAAATATATCATTAGCAGTTTCACCATTATATAAACCTCTATAACCTGCATTATGAAACTCTCCAAAGTTTTTAACGCCTGCATTTAATGCAGTCTTGTTTAATTTAATATTTCCACTTCTCACTTTATTTCTATGATATATTCTTTTTTCATTCTCTGATAGTTTTTCATATTCTTCTTCAGACAATTCTTGTTTTCTTGTTTGAATAGCAAAATATGTTTGACCTAATGCTACAACTTTTTTTCTAGGGTCTGCATTTTGTGTAATAAGATAACATGCATATCTAGAAAGTTTATAATCAATTATTTCTTTTGTTGCATTATTAGGCATTTTTAACGTTTTCCTAACGCCAGGAAAATGTTCATTGAAATTAATACTACTATTTTGACAAGCATCAATTGCTTTTTCAATTACTTTGTTAAAGTTTTCCCATTTACTATATTCTAACGCCAACATTAATTCTCTAGCATACCAATACTCATTACCATTTTTTCCTATATGTTTTATTTCTTCAAAAACTCTTTCTTTATATGTTTCTATTGTATTCATAAATACCTCCATATATTATATTTACTATATAAAGAAAAAATCCACTAAAAAAGAACTTATTCTTCAAATAAGTTCTTTTGGTAATCTATACCTAATTGTTTATATGCTTTT